>CANDYO010000125.1 GCA_947424995.1 Rickettsiales bacterium
ATCTTGATATTATTGCAGATATTTTGAATAATACTCCTAGGCAAGTCTTAGGATTTAAAACTCCCAAGGAATTGTTTCACGCCCATTTATCAGAAGCTCCTTCATAGCACGTTGCGCTAGAAAATTGACACCACCATAAGTTACTATAAATTAATGTTTTTAATAATTTGGTAAAAGATTTAATTTATAATTTTTTTAAGGAATGACTTATGACTACTGATAGCGCTATCAAGCAAGCATTATACTTAAAAGCTTCAATAATTTTAGCTGATTTTAATTTGAAACCTGAATGTCATACTAATTTGGGCAGGCTGGATATAGCCAATATTGAAAAGGCTCTTAACGTTATTAAATCTAATAAAGAAACTATTGATTTCTTCCGTTCAGTCTATGGTATGAATGAAATTAAACATGGCTTTGATATAAACCTCTTGTTAAAATTCGATTCAATTCAAATTGGTAATCTCCTTAGAGTTGCAGAAAGCTGTCCCCGTAGTTTTCAGAATTTGGCTATATCTCCGGTATCTATTATATCTCCGATATTATTTAATCTTTCAGAAAAACAGTTAGACGATATCTCTCGGATCGATATAAGCACAACGGCCCTTAATTTACCTCTTATTTGTCATAAATCATTTGCTGAAGATATCTTTAATACTCCTAGCATATGGGGTTTAGACTGCTAAATGCACCTATCACTGTTGATAATTCTGTTCCACCTTCTAAAAATGGAACATACCTCAATCTAACTAGCGGTGATTACTTCCCTCCAGATAATAAAGGAGTGCTCGGCATTCTTACAAACTGGGATCACCAAGAAGATGAAGCATCACTTTTCCATTTAGGGGTTGTTGCATTTTGTGCTGAGTGATAGTCGATTGCTAGATATTAAAAAATATGAACACTACCGCTGCACTATTTGCCCATTTGCATTAGGTAGTGCCGCAGAATGACTACCTTTATGCTCCGTAAGTGATCCTTGCATTTTTTCAGCTTTTCTCTGCGCTAAAGCCTTATTTACTACTTTAGCTTTTGCTTCTGGTAATTTTTTAAGCACGATCCCTTCAGCTTTCTCTCTTACCTCTGGAGTCATTCGTTTTTTATTCTTTTGAAAATAGGCTCTTTCAAGCTTATTCATATGCTGATCAAATTTTATAACTATATTATTATTTACAAAATCCTTCTTCGTCTCTTCAAACTTATCTAATGTTTGTTTATGCTCTTTAAGTACTCCCAACACTTCAGTTCTTTGATTTATTCGTTGCGCTGACTTATTTATGATCGAAACTGGATCTTGAGCTCCTTGATTTTGCTCACTAGCAGCGCCCCAACCAAGCTTTTTACTACAGTAGCTCAAAAAATCTTTAAACATCTTAGGCATTTTCATTCTACTTAACCTATTTTCGCCTGATTACTCCATCGATAATATAGGTTAAGTATGAATAATGAATTAACTCTATAAATCTATTTCAATAACCCACAAGCATTTTTAATTCTTTGACATGCTTCAATTATGTCTGCATCACTAAGAGCATAAGAAATTCTGCAATAGCCTTCCACGCCGAAGCTGCTGCCTGCTACCATCGCCACATAAACCTGCTCTAGAAAATAAGTTGCTACATCATCACTGGATTTAAGAGTTTTTCCAGTTGGTGTTTGCTTGCCAAAAAGAGCTGAACAATCAAAAAATACGTAGAAAGCACCATGAGGAATTGTGCATTTTAATCCTGGGGTTTCATTTAAAGACTTAACTACTATATCGCGACGATGAGCGAAAATTTTATTATTTTCTTTAATGAATCCCTGCGGTCCATTCAGCGCAGCTATTGCTGCCATTTGGCTTATTGAGCAGGGGTTAGAAGTGCTTTGCGATTGAATAACGTCCATAGCCTTTATTAGTTCTAGTGGCCCTCCACAATAGCCGATGCGCCAACCAGTCATGGCGTAAGTTTTTGATATGCCATTAACGGTCAATACTCTATTCTTAAGTGCTGGTTCGACTTCAGCAATAGTATAAAATTTTGCCTGATCATAAACTAAATGTTCGTAAATATCATCGGAAAGGACGTATACATGTTCATTTTTTAATAATACGTCCGCAAGAGCGCGTAATTCAGCGTAGCTATATACTACTCCACATGGATTGCTAGGAGAGTTTAAGAATATCCATTTTGTTTTGGAGGTAATAGCATTTTTAATTGCTTCTACTCTAAGAGCGAAGTTATTATTGTTATCAGATTCTATGATTATAGGAATGCCGCCAGCAAGTTTCACTATGTCTGAATATGATACCCAGTAAGGAGCGGGGATAATTACTTCTTCTCCTGGATTAATTGAGGCCATCATTGCGTTATAAATTGTCTGTTTAGCTCCGCAGCTTGCAAACACTTCATTTAGACTGTATTCAAGGTTGTTTTCTCGTTTAAACTTATTAACTATGGCTTCTTTAAGTGCTTTTAATCCACCAACGGGAGTGTATTTAGTGTAGCCACTATTGATTGCATCGATAGCTGCTAATTTGATATTTTCTGGAGTGTCGAAATCCGGTTCTCCTACTCCTAGGTTAATGACAGGATGTCCTTGTGCTTTTAATTCAGCTGCTTTCGCGGCGACAGCTAGGGTTGGTGATGGTTTTATATTTTTAGTTAAATAATCTGCTACTAGACTCATAAAATCTCCTCAATCAAAATACTCTATCAATTTATAATTGTATATTGCCAAAAGCACTAATTTATGTGATGCTTTTAAATAGATACTTAAACTACAATATAATTTAAAGATAAAAACAATGAAAGAGAAATTACTCACACTAGAGGCAACTGTTGCAAGCTTTCCTCAAAAAATAAGAAATTTTTTTAATAAGACTTTGCAAGAAGTGCATATTGCCATCGATAAATTAAAAAATTTATCTGAAACCAATTATGAACTTGGTATTTATCATATGAATAAAGGTAATATTCGTGATGCTAAAATGCGTTTTGCTTTTGTTATCAGGTTGAAACCAGATTTTGCCATAGCCCATTATCACTTAGCAAGATGCTATTTGTTTGATTTAGATTTTGATAAAGCTAAAGCTGAATTAAATTTAGCTTTATCCTTAGACCCTAATCTTGAAGTTGCAAAATATCGCCTCAATTTAGTTAATTGTACTGTAGAAGAAGGTAACAATATTCCTATTCAAGTTATTGAAGAAGATTATAATAGCCTAGCTAAAAACTATGAAAATTATATGATCAACCAATTGAAATATGATGCGCCAGAAATTTTGGCTCAAGCTATAGCAAAGTATTCTGCCTTCCTAAATGGAGCTGACATTAATGTGCTAGATCTAGGTTGTGGCACTGGTTTGGTAGGGGCTTCCCTTGATCAAAATGTGACTATTAAATCACTAATGGGAATAGATGTTTCGGCAAATATGCTCGAATTAGCTAAGACTCTGGTTGTAGAAGGTGATCCAGTTTATACTTCAACTGAAAAGGGTGATTTTCAAGATCTTAAGCGAATAACTGGTAAATATAATATTATCACAGCATGTATGAGCTTTGGCTATATTCGTGATTTACAAAGTGTCTTTGCAGAGATTGATCGTTTATTGTTAAAAGAATCAATCTTAGGTTTAGTAGTACTACAATCTACTGATCATGATGTTATGTTTGATTATGATTATGCTTGTTTTGCGTTTAGTGAAAAATATTTGAAAAATGTTTTTCAAAAGTTCAAGTGGCATATTGAAGAACAGACGGAAATTACAGTATTCATGAATGAAGTCAAAGGCTTTATGTTTGTTTTAAAGAAAGTTATTTAGCTTGTGTAAACTATACTAGAGAAATAGTTGATTTTACTATAATTTACTTAAACCCTATTAAATAAATATATCTATGTATTGTGGAGTTATTTTGGTTGTTATAAAAAGTTTATTTAGTATGATTTTAATAGCGCTATCACTATTGAGCGTTCAGGTTTATGCTGTCAATTTACCTAGCTATTCATACACGCAAGTATATGCTTATGACAATCAAGATAGTTGCGTAGATGTTGATGACCAAGATTCATCTTCGTCTCTCATTTCAGACCCTTTCATTGTAATTAATAAGAATATATTTAATATTAATTCTTTACTTGATAGGGCCTTTCTTTCTCCTATAGCCAAAATGTATTTAAAAATACCTGGCAGAGGTCGTAGCTATGTTAATAATTTTATGAATAACATCAGTGAACCAATTAATACGATCAATTTAATCTTTCAAGGTGAGTTTAAGCAAGCTCAAGTTAGTTTTGCTAGATTAATGACTAATACTTTACTTGGAGCTTTAGGTATAATGGATGTTGCTAGCTCTCTTAATTTAAAACGTACTAATGAAGATTTTGGTCAAACTATGGCTTATCGAGGAGTTCCAAGTGGTCCATATATAGTAGCACCTCTAATCGGGCCAACTTCAGCTAGAGACTTAACCGGTAAAGTAGCTGACTTCTTTATGGATCCCTTTAGATATATCTTAACTAGAAAAGAATATGACGTAATAGAAGCAGTATGGGTGGTGCATAAAAGAGCTGATCTTGATGGTGCGCTAGAAATAATTAATAATAGCTTAGATCCATACGAAACTGCAAAACTTATGTATATTCAAAACAGAAATAGTCAAATTAAAAACAAGCATAATAATTTTCAATAAGGTTTAAAATGTATTTATTCTCAATTAAACGTCAACTTAGTAAGCTTATTGTTGTAGCATCAATAGCTTTGTCATTTAGCAATGTTGCTCAAGCTACTCCAAAAGATGCTGCTAACTTCATCAACGATTTAGCTGCACGAGTAATAACCATTGTAAAAAATACCGACCTTACTGATCCAGAAAAAGAAAGCAGATTGGATGATATCTTTGTGCAAGCTGTCGATACTAGATGGATAGGAAAATTTTCTTTGGGTAGATATTGGCGTAATATAACTCCAGATCAACAAAATCAGTATTTAGGCTTATATACTAAATACTTGATTGGTCTTTATGTGCCTAATTTTCGTAGATATACTGGCAATGTCGTTAAAGTGGTTGACTCAAAAGAAGTTGGTCCTAATGAATATTTAGTACAAACTGTTCTAACTGATTCCATGAATAGCACTAATATTCAAATAAACTACCGGTTACTTCAAGATGATAAAGAGTTAGAGAAATTTATGATTTTTGATATCATCGCTGAAGGGGTTAGCTTAATAACCACTCAAAGAGCTGAGCTTAGTTCAGTTATGGCTAGTGGAGACTTCAATGCTCTTGTAGATTTATTAAAGCAAAAAACAATCTCAAGATAAATTAAAAAAGAAGTTATGCGTCGTCCTTCTAAGCTCAAGCAATGCTTAGGTCCCAAGGATGACACGTGACTTGTTTATTGCTAGCCTTATAACCGAAAAGGTGAACAACATACAGGGATGACACCAAATCCATAACTTCATACCAAAATAATAACCTATCACAATCTTAGTACATTCAATACTCTCTATAATATGAATTTTCTTGAAATTAGCGTGATTTATACTATAAGTAGTATTCTAGTGTTAATTTAACAGGAAATAGATATGTTTAGCGTCAATCAAATTCGTAGTGTATTTTTAGATTATTTTCGTCTAAATGGTCATACCATAGTTCCATCTTCACCATTAGTGCCACATAATGATCCAACTTTAATGTTCACCAATTCTGGAATGGTGCAATTTAAAAATGTTTTTACTGGTGAGGAAAAAAGACCGTATACTCGTGCTTCAACCAGCCAAAAATCAGTACGTGCTGGTGGGAAACATAACGACTTAGACAATGTAGGGTTTACTGCTAGGCATCATACTTTTTTTGAAATGTTAGGTAATTTTTCTTTCGGTGATTATTTTAAAGAAGATGCTATTA
>CANDYO010000126.1 GCA_947424995.1 Rickettsiales bacterium
CAGAAAAAATTAATCTTCAGCCTACTTTTTTTGAAGCTACAACCGCTGCTGCATTTCTAGCTTTTAGCAAAGTTAAAGCGGATGTACTCATTTTAGAAGTTGGGATGGGGGGTAGGCTTGATGCCACGAACGTCATAGATAATCCTGTAATGTCCATAATCACCAGTATCTCTATGGATCATGTAGAGTTTTTAGGCGATAGTTTAGAAAAAATAGCCTTTGAAAAAGCTGGTATAATTAAGTTTAATTGTCCTTGTGTAATTAGTCAGCAATATCCAGAAGTTCTAGAAATGCTATTTAAGGTAGCTGAAAGCAAAAATTCTAACTCCTACGTTTACGAATATGATTGGATGGTTTCCAAAACTTTAGATAAAACTATTCTCTATGAATCTCAACAGACGACTCTTCATTTACCAGCTCCAAACTTACAAGGCGACCATCAATACATTAATGCTGGCAATGCTATAGCTGCTATACTTAACTTAAAGCAATTCAAAATTAGCGACGAACAGATCGCTACTGGCTTAATTAAGGCCTTCTGGCCGGCAAGATTACAAAAACTGACTGATGGTGCTCTTGTTAAACTATTGCCTAGTTCTTGGCAAATTTGGGTTGATGGAGCCCACAATGAAGCTGGGGCACATGTGTTATCCATCTGGCTATCAGATCAACCGATAATGCCAACCTATCTACTTTTTGGCATGACTAAGGGACGTGATTGTCAAATATTTTTAGAAAACTTCGTTGATAAAGTTAAGCACGTAGTTGGAATCAGCATTGAAGCTGAGCCATCAAGCTATAGTGGAGAGTTCGTTAAAAATGAAGCGGTAAAAATGGATATTCCCGCTTCCACTTGCGCTTCTATTGAGGAAGCTTTAATAGCGATAGTGAAAATGGAATCGGAGCCCGCTAGAATAATTGTCTGCGGTTCGCTATACTTAGCCGGTGATTTATTATTTAAAAATCAAGGACTAAATAAAAGAAATTGTTAATTCTTGATGTTTTCCACCACTCCATCAAGATCCATTAAGAGAGTATAGACCTTAAGTTCAGGGAAATGCTTTTTCATGAAAATTTTAGTTTTCTTAAAAACATTTCTATGAGTTTCAGTTTCTAGAGCTCTCGTAGCAATAGCTTCTTTGCCCTTTATAAGTTTATAAGCTCCGCAATTTCTATGGTCTAGAAAAATTACTCGCTTAATGTGATGTAGCCCTTTAAGAATTCCTATGACTTCTTCAATGGTTTCTCCCCAGTCTGGATATTTAGTTTCTACCAAAGACAAACTACCACCTGGCAAAGCAATTTCATCATAATCTGCTTCTAGATGGAGAAATTCACTCATTAGCTGCTCTACTTCTCTTCTAAACCGAAAGTCCACACAAGACACCAATAAAGTATCTGTATAGCGGCGTTTTGTAGATTTGCCTACGCTAACCTTAAATTCATCAAGCTTGATAGCTTCGTCAAAGATCTTTTTATTTTGTTTCTTATAAAAATAAAAATTGCCAAAGATAAAATCAGCCGTCTTTTTAAATATGCTCATTTTTATATACTTCCTTTAGATTCTTTTTAAGAATATCTAAAAAAAACTAATAAAAGGTTAATGAGTTGTATTTTTTAGTTTAAAGCTTTTATTAAAAGAATTATATCGACGGATGAAATAACAGGTTTATGCTCATCTTGATCAAAGCTACCAGATAGTCTTTTTACAACAAGCTTTGCTGAGAGATTCGAGGTTTTTTTCTCTAAAACTAAATCATCTAAATCGTCAATGTTATCCTGTTTTACAAGCTCATTTAACTCAAAAACTATTTCGTTTCTTTCGTTCATTTGTACGATGTAATGGTTCGTCGTTGGATCTAGCTTGATAGACAGCTTTAACCTACCATTATCTAAGATAATATTTTTAATCATCTCATTATATGAGTAGAAACTTGTTTCAATCAGATAATCATATCCAGCAATACCAATATATGAATCTTTCTTCGTGTTAAAATAAAAATTATCTTTGTATTTATTCGAAGAAACATAAGCAACGCCAAGATCGCTCATGATTTGCTTTACTCCTTGAAAATTCGAATCTTTTGCATTAGGCAAATTAGTAAACCATACTTTAAGCTTTTCACTTTTTTCAGTATCAACAAGATAATCGATAATAGAGCTTATTTTAACTCGGTCATCTAAGCTCACCTCTTGAGGAGACGTTTGAATTTGATCATCGACAAGAAGATGATTTTTCTCAAGTAGCGCTTTAAGTCTACCAATTTGGCTATTAGATGAGATGCCAACAGCTCCCCACGGACCAAAAGAAGCAAGAATCAATAATGTAATAATACTTATAAATATAAATTTGAGCGCTTCTTGCCTATATTTTGTTAAAACAAAAAAGCTAGAGATAGCAAACCATGCTAAACAGAGCAAGATTGTATAGCGTCCTTCTGTAAGACCATATTCAGAAACGCGAAACTCTATAGCAACGGCTAAAAGAGCTAGCGGCAATAGCAGTATTTTAAAAAAATGACGACTAAATAATTTAATTATACCTGGGGCATTATGCAAGGGATAGCTGACTAGATATGTAATTATGCTTATAGAGCTAAAAATCGAAACCAGATAAACTACGCCACCTTTTGGCAAGTTCCAGTCAACTAGAATCTTGATTATGTAGCCATACAATATAACTGAATATATGCATAATATTGGCAAAATAATGTAAGATAGGATAATTTTTAACGCCCTCGGATAATCTTTTTCTACTGAGTCATAGTTATTTGGAATCCCAGCCATAGCAACAATTGGCGAAAAAAAAGCAGCAATCACTATCCAGATATAAAAATAAAGTATTTCATAAAAATCAACAGCGAATAGAAATTTTAAACTTGCAGGAATAAAAGCAACCGCAATAAATAATATAATTGCAGCTAAAATTGTAAAACAAAGATGAGACCAAAGGTAATAATTAAATGTCCAAATTTGATCATTTGATGATTTCTTATTTAAGAATGGAGCAATAAAAACACTTAAAAACAATCCAATTCCTAAAAAGTAAAAAGGAACAAGGCTATTTTTATAAAAATAAAGTTGTAATATTAGAGCCAAAAAGATAACCACGCCAATAGCGTAATAACGCGCGAGACTCCACTTCATACTTTCAGCAAATAGCTTTAATGCTATAAACCAAAACATGCCACAAAATAGAGCCTTCAGAATGCTTTTATCAGAATTTAATAGGCTTAACCCTTCTTCAGTGTCCGTTGTTTTAGCTATAATAAAAACCGTAAACAACAAACTAAATAAACAAGGAATAGAGAACCTAACAATGGTTGCTAGCATTTTATTTGTTAAAGTATGAACGGCTCTTTTAAACATAATATTATCCTAATTAAAATGGCTTAACTATAACCAAGATAACTATTATCACCATCAGCACCGGAGGGACCTCGTTTATAATTCGATAAAACTTTGCTTTATATTTATTTTTTCCATGTTCAAAATCTTTTCTTCTTCTACCTAAAAAATGATGAAGATATAACATTATCAAAACTATAAGCCCTTTGAGATGAAACCAACCGCCTAAATTTTTAAAGCCGTAGATTTCAGCTGCCCAAAATCCAAAAACAAGACTTAAAATCATTGCTGGATTCATTATTCCCTTAAGCAATCGTCTTTCCATGGTTTGAAAAAGCTTATCTTCTTTGCTTCCTGGTTGAAGTTCGCTATGATAAACGAAAAGCCTAGGTAAATAAAATAAACCAGCCATCCAAAAGATAACAAAAATTAAATGGATTGCTTTTATCCAATCGTAGTATTCTGACATATTTTTATATTCCTTTATTTTATTTGCATAAACAATTAATGAACTTATCAGCACATACTGATTTAGTAAATAGTTTTAAGTTATTTTTAGCATTTTTAGGCGTATTGCTTAACATAAAATTAACTTGATTGACTAAACTTTGAATAAAGTTTACCTCTTCATTCAAGGCAGGGATACGGATATAAGCTTTTTTGCAGTTTTTTTCAAACAATTCTTTATAGTCGATATCCAACTCAACTAATGTTTCAGAATGCTCTGATACAAAGGCTATTGGCACCACTACAACGGTTATATTATCTTTAGCAGCCCTAATTAACTCTTCCTCTGTAGACGGACCTATCCATTTTAATGACCCTACTTTACTTTGATAGCAAACTATATAATCTGCTTCGCTAATAGCTAATTCTTTAGCTATTTTTTTGCTAGTTTCTTCTATTTGAAATTGATAAGGATCTCCTTGTTTTATGATGTAATCAGGTAATCCATGCGCAGAAAATAATATTCTAAATTTATCTTTGAGTTGAAATATTTGCTCCTTTATTAAAGTTACATGAGCTTTAATAAAACTTGGATCTTGATAATAGCAGCATACTGATTTTAAGTTAATGTTTTTTAAACTAGATTTTTTTAATAGATTGGCAAATTCTTTTAAAGACGATTCTGTTGTAGTTGTAGAAAACTGGGGATAAAGAGGTAACAATAATATTTCATCTGGAGCAAAGTCTTCCAATAAGTTTATTACTTCGCTAGCAAAAGGGTGCCAATAACGCATAGATACCAACACTTTAAATGTTTTATCTTTTTCTTCATTTAAACTAACCTCTAGGGCCTGCGCTTGTCCTTGAGTTAAAGCAAGTATAGGCGACCTTCCGCCAATTTTTGAATAGATAGCTTTAGCCTTTTCCTCTCTTTTAAAAGAAATAAATTTAGCTAATAACCATCTAAATGGATTGCTTAAACGAATAATGGCTGGATCATAAAATAAGTTAAAAAGAAATTGTTTCACCGAAGAAAGCTTATCTGGTCCGCCTAAATTTAATAATACTACCGCTATTTTTTTAGTCATTCTTTATCGCTTTTATATAATTTACTAAGAACTCAACATTTTCTATCGGGGTTTTTGGTAACACACCATGACCTAGATTAAAGATGAAATTTTCACCTTTCATGGTTTGTAGAATATTATCTATTCTCTCTTTTATAAAATCCGTTGAATTACTAAATAGCACTAAAGGATCTAGATTTCCTTGAATTATTTTGTTATTGCTGTGATTTTTTACAAAATTTAATGACATATATTGATCTACACTTATAGCCTGACAATCAACCTCCAAACAGAATTTTTCATATTGCAGTGAACTCATTCTAGGAAAGCAAATTATAGGAATATTAGGATAGATAATCCTCACTTTTTTTATTATTGCTTGAGTTGGTTTTATTACTAATTGCTGATAATCTTCGCCAACTAACAATCCAGCCCAACTATCAAAAATTTGAATAATATCTACGCCTGCCTTTATTTGGTCGATTAAATGTTGAGCAATATCATCTACTAAGTGCTCCATTAATTTATCGAAAAATAGTCTATTATTATAATAAGTTATTTTAGTTACTGATAAATCTCTAGATATTTTTCCTTCCACCATATAAGCAGCTATGGTCCATGCACCTCCAGAAAAGCCAATTAAGGATATATTTTTAGCAAGCTTACTTTTTACTTTTTCTATGGCCTCATAAACTGGAAGTAATTTTTGTTTATCTCTTCTAGAGAAAGCTTCCTTCATTTCTTCGTTTGTTTGAATGGATTCTAAAATAGGACCAGAATTTTCTTCAAATCTTACTTTTATTCCCATAGCATCTGGAATAACCAAAATATCTGAAAAAATTATAGCTGCATCGATATCAAAACGTCTTATTGGTTGTAAAGTAACTTCGCAAGCTAAATCAGGATTATAGCATAAATCTAAAAAACCTTTTGTTTCTTTCCTAATTTTTTGATATTCAGGTAAATATCGTCCAGCTTGTCTCATTAACCAAATA
>CANDYO010000127.1 GCA_947424995.1 Rickettsiales bacterium
CTTTTTCAGAGGAAGAAGTAAAAAATGGCGCGCATCCTATGTGGATAGAGGCTTCTGATCCTACTTTAGAAGAAATAGATTTTATAAAGAGCTTTTTTAATGTCAATATATCTAAAGATAATCAAGTTGCTCCTATTAAGACAAAAAATTTTTATTACCGCAATAAAAAAGAGATTAGGGTTAAATTGAATGTCTTAACAGATACTAAAGGTATGCAACCTATTACAGTTATTTTAATGCCAGATAAACTTATAGCGATTAAATCTGATGCAATTTATTCAATTAAAGACTATTTAGACTATATCATTTCTAATGGAGACGATAGCAATTTAACACCTGTTAAAATTTTTATGCATGGCTTAGAGTCAAGAATAGGTCATATTGATGCAAGTTTAGAAAGAATCGATGATGCGTTAGATGAGATATCACAGGCTGTTTTTTTCTCGGAAGACTATGTTAAAAAGGAAGAAAAAGAAAAAGAAATAGATTTAAAAAAATATGTTGATCAGATAGGTAAAAATGGTTATTTAATTTCCAATAATCATGAAAGTTTAATCAGTATGCATCAAGCTTTAAATTTTCTTAAAAAATCAAAATCATTTGTTTTGCTTGATATTGAATTGGATTTAATAAATGACTTAATCGATGAAATTAGCTCTTTGGAAGAACAAGTATCTTTTTTATCAGATAAACTTAATTTTCTTTTGAGTATTTGTCTGGGAATAATAGGTAATGAGCAAAATCTAATCAATAAAGTTCTATCCATAGCGGCTCTTGTTTTCTTACCTCCTGCTATTATTGCAAGTGTTTATGGGATGAACTTTGATTATATGCCTGAGTTAAAATGGCATTATGGCTTCCCGTATGCTATATTACTGATTATAATATCTGCAACTTTTCCTTATCTATTTTGTAAATTCAAGAAGTGGGTTTAGTTTTTGTGGTCTATTGTTAAAAAGTTATTTTTTACTTTAACGTTCTACCAACTGTAATAACAATGCTTTAAACATTAAGTCAGCTGGCATTGAGGTTTGCTTAGCAGCAAGTTCTATTTGATTTAGATTTTTAAGAAAATCTACTAGTTGAGCCTCGGTCCATAATTTTATACTATGGCTAAAGTCATTTACTTGCTTAAAAAATAGGGGGGGGCTTAAACTATCTAAAGCTTGTTGCTCTATCTTTCCTTGTTCTACTAAGTGCTTAACTTGGTAGAGTCTAGTAAAATGGCGTATTACCATTCTAACTATTGAAACTAAGTTATGTCCTTCATGTTCTAGTTTATTGTATAAATCCTCAATTCCTATTACTTGCCTTAAAGATATTTGATAACATAATTTATCAAAGCTAACTTCCCCTTGTAGAGCTAAAAAATCTTTTAAATCAGCAATGACAATATGTTTTTTTTCACCTAAAAATAATAGTATTTTTTCAATTTCACTAAGTACTAAACCTCGATCACCGACGGATATATAATTTAATAATAAGGTTATAAGTCCTGCTTCACAAGTAATTTGCCTTTCCTTAAAAACTTGGCCAATTACTCGAGTAAGTACCACTTGATCATCTACATAACAGGGGATGGAGGCAATATTTGAATTGGCTTCAAAAAATCTGCGCAAACTAGAATCTGGCCCCAATTCTTCAGCATAAAAAATAACTAAACCTTGGTAATTAACAGCTTTAAGTACGCTAGATAAGTTTTCTGTTATAGTAGTACCAGTGCATTCTATAGATACTATTTTCTCTTGGCCTAAATTTTCACCAAATAAACTTAGTGAGTTTAGACTATCTAAAAATAATGAAGGATTGTTTTTTATTTGTTCGTAGTTAAATTTACCGGCCAAGTTGCGAGATTTTTCAAGTTCAGAAACTCTAAGCTTGATTAAACCATGATCAGGGCCATAAAGTAAAATAGCCCTGATGTTTTTAGGTACATTAACAATAAATTGTTCTATATCTTTAGGAGATATTTTCAATTATTTTTCCTGTTGAGATGAAAGTACTAAACCTAGACGAGTTTTTAATTCTTCGGTCAATTCTTTTAATAAATTATCGCTAACATATTGTTCAGATATATAATAGGCAAATTCTGAATTTGAATCTTCTACGTCATAACTGTTAGATAGCATTATCGTTCCTTGATCCATTATTTTCTGGTTTTCGATATATATTAATTGATAGGTTAAGTTTACCCCTACCATATAACGACTAGATATACTATCTTTCTGAATTGTCATTCTAGTTGTTTGTCTACTTATGGTAACATTAAGATTATAGAGTGGTTTTACATGTGAATGAACACCTAAAGTTTCTGAAATCATCCGCTGTAGTCTGGGTTTATCTTCTCCACTAACATCATTAAGTCGTATTTCTTCTAAATATTTTCCATAATTACTATTGCTAGCCAGCATTGGTCTAAAACCGCAACCTACTAAAGCAATAGTTATAAAAATAAAAAGTATGTATCTCATTTCTTTATCTCCTAAAGAAGTGTAGTGCTAGTAAAATTAATAATAAAAAGTTACGCGTTATTCCTGGCAAGCTGCCGCAGGCAGCGCGACCTGGGATCTCACGAGATCTCCGATCTCGTTAAAACTAGGCTTTGCCTAGTTTTTTCTCGTCAGGGATGACGCTGAATCCGTCACCGAGACTGAACTTTTACAGCAATGACGTCCGTAACTGCATTAATAATCTTCTAAATAACAATATTAAGCAATTTACCTGGAACAAAGATAATTTTTTTTATTTCTTCCGTTACAAATCGTCCTACATTAGGTAGAGCTAAAGCTAACCCTTGTACTTCTTCTTTTGTTGCTTTCGGAGAAACTTCCATTGTCGCTCGTAGCTTGCCATTTACTTGAACGGCAATAGTAACAAAATCATCTATAAGTAGTTTTTGATCAGCCTTAGGCCAGGTAACTAAATCTAATGATTCATTATTGCCTATTTTTTGCCATAATTCTTCAGCAATATGAGGAGTAATTGGAAATAGTAAACATGAAATAATCTCGAGTCCTTCAAATAAAACAGCATGATTTTGTGGAGTTTTTGGTAACGAAAAAATAAGATTAGATAATTCTCTAATTCCAGCTACTGCAACATTAAGCGACAGGGAATTATAGCTATCAGTAATGTGTTTAAGTAATTTATGGATATTTCGTCTAAGCTTATCTTGCTCTGGGCTAATTTCAATAACTGTATTTGGTTTATCTATTTTGATAAAATCTTCAACAAAGCGCCATAAACGATTTAAGAATCTATATGCTCCTTCAGCTCCACTATCTGTCCATTCCACGTCTTTTTCAGGAGGGCTATCTGAAAGCATAAATAATCTGGCAGTATCAGCGCCATATTTTTTAATAATTTCAACAGGGCTTACGGTATTTTTCTTAGATTTACTCATTTTTTCAATGCGCCCTACAACAGCATCTTTAGATACTAAAGCTTCGTCAGGATATAGCCATTTACCATCTTTATCTTTATAAGTTGCGTGCAGTACCATTCCTTGGGTAAGCAGCCCAGTAAATGGTTCATCGATATCAAGCATAGCGCATTTTTTCATTGCTTTCATAAAAAATCTGGCATAAAGCAGATGCATGGCTGCATGTTCAATGCCACCAATATATTGATCGACAGGTAACCAATATGATACCTCTTCTTTAGAAGCAAAACGTTCTGCAAGTTTTGGTGAGCAATAACGTAGAAAATACCAAGATGATTCAAAAAAGGTGTCAAAAGTATCAGTTTCTCTTAAGGCATTAGCATCGCATAACGGGCATTTTACGTGCTTCCAAGTTGGATGATTATCAAGCGGATTGCCACTACCGATAAACTCAACGTCTTCTGGTAATTTAACTGGTAAACTTGCCTTAGATACTGGAACTGCTCCACAATGTTCACAATGAATAACTGGAATTGGACATCCCCAATATCTTTGTCTAGATACTCCCCAATCGCGTATTCTATAGTTAGTAATAGCTTTGCCGCTATTTAATTCTACTAGCCTAGCAATAGAGGCTTTCTTAGCTGCGCCTATACTAAGCCCATCTAAAAATTGTGAGTTATAAATAATTCCATCGCCAGTATAAGCTTTTAGAGAATAATCCCAGTCTTTTCCTGCGTTAACTACTGGAAGAATTGGTAAGGCATATTTTAAAGCAAATTCATGATCACGTTCGTCATGAGCAGGACATCCAAAAACTGCACCGGTTCCATATTCCATTAGCACATAATTAGCGATATAGATAGGTATCAATTCCTGACTATATGGATGAATTGCTTTTAAATCTGTTTTAAAACCTTTTTTCTCAGCCTTTTCTATTACATCTTCAGCGGTGCCCATCTGATCACATTCGCTAATGAACTCTTCTAAAGCCTTAGAGCTGACTAAGCTATCGACTAAAGGGTGATGAGGGGAGACTACAATGAAGCTAGCTCCAAATAATGTATCCGCCCTGGTTGTAAAAATTTCAAGGCTTTCTGATTTTTCTGCAAGCTTGAAATTAATGAGAGCTCCTTGTGATTTGCCAATCCATTTTTCTTGAATAGACTTAACAGCATCGGGCCAATTTTCTAGTTTACTATTACTGGGCAATAATTCTTCAGCAAAGTCGCTGATTCTTAGAAACCACTGGCGTAACTTCTTTTTCTCAACGATTGCTCCAGAACGCCAACCACGACCATTTACAACTTGCTCATTAGCAAGAACTGTATTGTCTATAGGATCCCAATTAACAAAAGATTCTTTTTGGTAAGCGATGTTTTTTTGTAAAAAATCTATAAATATTTCTTGTTCATGCTGATAATAATCAGCGAAACAAGTGGCTACTTCACGGTTCCAATCATAGGAAAGCCCTATTGATTTTAGTCCTTCACGCATACTAGCAATATTTTCAACAGTCCAAGTTAATGGATGAGTGTTATTTTCGATAGCAGCATTTTCAGCTGGCAGGCCGAAGGCATCCCACCCCATTGGATGAAGCACATTAAAGCCTTGAGCTCGTTTAAATCTTGCAAAAGCATCACCTAAGCTATAATTGCGTACATGTCCCATATGCAATTTTCCAGAAGGATAAGGAAGCATCTCTAGTACATAGTATTTTGGCTTATTTTTATCTATTTTAGCAACATAAAGCTGTTTATTTTGCCAATAATTCTGCCACTTTACTTCTATAGCTTGATGATGATAATCAGACATATCGATCCTTAATTATTCAAATTTTAGTGTTAATACTTAATGAAGAGTTCTATATCATCCATGATGAGTAAAAACTAGGCAATGCCTAGTTTTTTCTCATCAAAGATAACGCCAAATCCATACAGTATTATTCCGCAGTTGCTTTGGCTCTTAAAGAAATCGCTTTTCTTAGGATATTATCTTCAATGTTACGAGGTATCTCCTTACTTATTTCAGCAGAGCGCCATTGTCCCATTGTATTTAATTGTCTGAACGCATTTACCTTAATTGAACCAATCTGTAAATCAGAGCTCAATATTAAAATATTAAATTTGAATCGTTCATTAGGAGTGCTTGGTGAGCTATACCAATCAGTTATAATTGTTCCTCCATGTGAATCGCTAGAAGCGAGTGGCATGAATGAGATACTTTCAAGAGCAGCTCTCCATAAGTAGCTTCCTGCTACCCCAGATCCTTCACCACCACCAGATTTACTCTTACCGCCGTAAATGATAATAGGTTCATCGCTTTTTGTAACGATGCTTTTCATATCGTCTTCGCGATGCTCTTCAGCAGTTTGAGGATGATAATCATGAGTAACGTCTCCACTGCAAGCTGAAAGTAACCATAATAAAGCGATCGCACTTAATA
>CANDYO010000128.1 GCA_947424995.1 Rickettsiales bacterium
TGGCTGATATTTTTAGACCGTTTCCTGCGCCATCCCTGATGAGGATGAAGTCTGAGATTTTAGGATATCATGAGGATAAAGCTCCTGAGATCCCCGGTCGCGCCGCTTCGCGGCTTGCCAGGGATGACGCGAAAAACCAACCCATTAAGCAATACGCTTCTTATGGTTTAGAAATAGGTTTTGGTTCTGGTGAGAATGTCCTATCGTTAGCTAAAAATAATCCTGACATTGGTTGGATTGCTTGCGAGGTATTTACCGGGGGGGTAGCTAAATTACTTGAAGATATGCAAGCTTTAGAGCTTGGTAATATTAGGATCTGGCATGATGATGCCTTGGAATTAATCCCGCGTTTGCCACTAAATTCACTGAGTTTAATTTATATTTTACATCCTGATCCATGGCCTAAGCGCAAGCATCATAATCGCCGTTTAGTTAATGCAGAAAACTTAAAATTACTAGCTAGCAAAATGATTAAAGGGGCTAAATTATTAATCATAACTGATCACCAGGATTATGCTCAACACATAACTAGAGTTATTCCAGAGGTAGCTGATCTGTTTGATCTTGAATTTGATAATTATCCAGAAATTGTTAAAACTAAATATCGTCTGAAGGCTGATGCTAAGAATATAGAATCTAAATATTTTTGTTTGATCAGAAAATAATTGAGATTTTCTTGCCAAAAACTAGTTAATTCTGTATCTTACCAGAAATAGTTATTTGGTACTTAAATTAATGCAAAATCTTTCTTTTCAAGATATTATACTCCAATTACAAAAATTCTGGAGCGATCGCGGTTGCGCTCTACTCATGCCATATGATAGCGAGGTTGGAGCCGGCACGCTCCATCCAGCTACAGCTCTTGGAGCATTGGGGCCAAAACCGCTTAAAATTGCTTATGTGCAAAATTCAAGAAGACCTAAAGATAGTCGTTATGGTGAAAACCCTAATCGTTTATCGCATTATTATCAGTTTCAGGTTTTGCTTAAGCCTGCTCCAGATAACGTTCAAGAACTTTGTCTTCAAAGCCTTAAGTCTATAGGTATCGATTATAGCAAACATGATATTCGCTTTGTTGAAGATGACTGGGAAAATCCTACTATAGGAGCCTGGGGATTGGGCTGGGAAGTTTGGTGTGATGGCATGGAAGTGCTGCAGTTTACTTATATGCAACAAGTTGGCGATATTGAATGCGAACTAGTTCCAGCTGAGCTGACTTATGGATTGGAAAGACTGGCGATGTATGTCCAAAATGTTGATCATTTTACTAAAATTGCTTGGAATAATCCAAGTGATCCAGTGAATCAAATTTATTATGGCGATTTATTCTTAAAGCAAGAGCAAGAATTATCTGCTTATTCACTAGAGTATGCTGATGTGGATATATTGCGTCGAGTATTTTTAGACGCTGAAAGCGAATGCGTAAATCTGCTTACCAAAAACCTGCCTTTAGCTGCATATCATCAAGCGTTAACAGCTTGCCATCATTTTAACTTACTTGATGCTAGAGGCGCATTAAACGTTACTGAGCGTGCTTCATACATGGCAAAAGTAAGAGGGATGGTTAAGGAATGTTGCCTCAAATGGATGGAGGTGCAGCAATAATGTTAAGTAACGAATTATGTCTAGAACTTTTTTCAGAAGAAATTCCTGCTAGAATGCAGATTAAAGCTGCAAGCAATATGCTTGAAACTTTAGAAAAAGGGATTAAAGAGTTAGGCTTAGCTTATACTAAGTCTCAGTATTTTGTAACGCCTAGAAGAATATTTCTATATATTGATGGGCTTGCCAAAGATTTGCCTGAAAAAATAATTGATCGAAAAGGACCCAAAATAGATGCTAAACCTGAAGCTATTGATGGCTTTTTACGCGTCATGGGAATGAGGCTTGATGAATTATCGATTGTTGATGGCTTTTATTATGCCAAGAAACTAGAGCCAGCAAGACCTGCTGATTTAAGCTTAAAAGCAATAATTGAGCAAATACTTAAATCTTTCACCTGGCCTAAATCTATGCGGATAAATGACGACAGAAGTAGATGGGTGCGTCCTTTGCGTAATATCTTGTGTCTCTTTGGAGGTCAAGTTTTGGCAGTAGAGTTCGCTGGTCTTACTGCAAATAATTATAGCTTCGGTCATCGTTTTATGGCTCCAGATAGATTAGAGATTAGTTCCTTTGCTGATTATGAAACTAAAATGCGCCAAGCTTTTATTGTACTTTCAAGTGAAGAGAGACGTGAAATAATTACCACCAATTCATTGAAAATAGCTAAAGAACTAGGCTTAACAGTTGTCTTAGAGCAAGATTTACTCAATGAAGTAGTTGGACTTGTAGAATATCCTAATATATTACTGGGTAAAATAGAGCAGCAATTTATTTCTTTGCCAAAAGAAGTATTGGTCACTTCAATGAAAACTCATCAACGTTATTTTTATCTTGAAGATAAAGCTGGTAACATAGCTCCTTATTTTATTTTTGCGGCTAATGTTAAACATGAAAATGATTTAGCAATTATCGAAGGTAATGAGAAAGTTTTAAGAGCTAGGCTTGCTGATGCAAAATTTTTCTGGGAACAAGATTTAAAACAACCAATCAGCCAAAATTTAGCTAAATTGGCTAAGATGACTTTTCACAGTAAACTTGGAACGATGTTTGATAAAACCAATCGGATTATCGCATTAGCGGAATTTATCGCTAAAAAAGTTGCTGTTGATGATTTGAGCTTAGTTAAAAAGGCAGCTTTGCTGGCTAAAAGTGATTTAGTTAGCGAGATGGTAGGAGAATTCCCAGAGCTGCAAGGCATTATGGGTAAATATTATGCTCAAAAATCTGGTGAAGAGCTAGAAGTAGCCCTAGCTATTGCAGAACATTATCGTCCCGTCGACGCAAGTGATTTAGGAGATATTTCAAAACTTGGAGCTATTATAGCTATAGCCGATAAATTAGATACTATCGTTGGATTATGGTTGGCTGGAGAAAAACCAACTAGTTCTAAAGATCCTTTTGCGCTGCGCAGAGCTGCCCTTGGAATTATTAAATTAATCCGCTATCATCAGTTTAATTTATCATTATCAGAATTGATTGATGAAGCTGCGGTGAATTATACGCTGGAATGGAGTGATGTTACTCATAAAGAAATAGTTTCTTTCTTTGATGATCGATTGAAATATTACTTAAAAGCTGAAAATTCTAGGCATGATTTGATTATGGCAGTTTTAAATGAAGATAGTGATGACATCTATACTACAACATTAAAGCTTGCAGAGTTAGAGCAATTTATGGCTAACAAAGATGCACAAGGATTAGTTTTTGCGATGAAAAGAATCTTGCGAATATTAGTTGATGCTAAATTAGATTTAAGCTTAGAGGTGAATCAATCCTTGTTAACTCCAGTAGAGTTAGAGCTATATAATCAAGTGATAAAAAAACAAGCAAGCTTTAAAGATTTAAATTCTTTAGTCCCGGCGATCAGTCAATTTTTTGATGATGTAATGGTTAATGATCCTGATACTAACTTAAAACAAAATAGATTAAATTTATTGAATAAAATTGCAAATTTAAGTAAGAAAATAGCTGATTTTAATATGGTGGAGGTGTAGTTACAAATATTTATGGAAAAATTAGTATATCAATTTGGCATGAAAATTAATGAAGGCAATAGCAAGATGAAAGATTTGCTAGGAGGAAAAGGGGCTAACCTAGCAGAAATATGTACTTTAGGTATTGCTGTGCCACCTGGATTTACTATTACTACAGAAGTTTGTAATCACTACTATCAGGGAAACAAAACTTTACCTCAAGATTTAAGTAGCCAAGTAAATAATGCATTACAAGAAGTGGAAATATTTCTAGGGCGTAAATTCGGTGATCCAGCCAACCCATTGTTGGTATCTGTTCGTTCAGGAGCAAAATTTTCGATGCCAGGAATGATGGATACTATTTTAAATTTGGGACTTAATGACCAAACCGTTATTGGTTTAGCGTTGGTCAGTAATAATCCTCGTTTTGCTTATGATAGCTATCGTCGCTTTATCCAAATGTATGCTAGCGTAGTACTTAAACTAGATCATTACCTGTTTGAAGAGATAATTGAATGGAAAAAGCAAGATCTAATGATTAGTAAGGATACTGATTTTTCTGGAGAGGATTTACAAGATATTATTGCTCAATTTAAAGAATTGGTAAAAGTTGAAACTGGTAATGAATTTCCTCAAGATCCACAAGTACAATTATGGTCAGCAATTGATGCAGTTTTTGATTCTTGGATGAGCAATAGGGCAATAACCTATCGTCGCTTAAATAATATTGCCGAAGATATTGGCACAGCGGTGAATGTGCACGCAATGGTATTTGGTAATACTGGAGAAACTTCAGCAACTGGAGTAGTATTTACCCGTGATCCTACCAATGGGGAAAAGAATATTTATGGCGAATATCTAATTAATGCCCAAGGTGAAGATGTAGTTGCTGGTATTCGTACTCCTCAAAATGTAAGTATTTTGGGTAAAAATCAATCAGGTTCAAACCTTCCAGCCATGGAAGAAGTGATGCCTGAGTTATATCAAGAATTACTGAATGCTTGCAACAAGCTAGAGCTTCATTATAGAGATATGCAAGATATTGAATTTACTATTGAAGAGGGTAAATTATGGTTATTGCAAACTAGGTCAGGTAAACGGACTGCTAAAGCTGCTGTTGTTATAGCAGTTGATTTAGTTAATGAAGGAATAATAAAAAAAGAAGAAGCGATAGCTAGAATAGATGTAAACAGCATCGATCAATTACTGCATCCAACTATAGATGAGCAAGTAAAATATACAGTTATTGCTCAAGGTTTGCCAGCATCTCCTGGAGCGGCTACTGGTAGGGTGGTTTTTTCTTCTGAAAAAGCGGAAGAAGCGGTTGGAAAAGCTAAAGTTATTCTAGTTCGTGTTGAAACAAGTCCAGAAGATATTCACGGTATGCATGCAGCTGAAGGGATTCTAACTAGCAGAGGGGGGATGACCTCACATGCTGCAGTAGTGGCAAGAGGAATGGGTAAACCTTGTATCTGCGGAACTAAGGATTTATTGATTAATTATGAAAAGGGAAGCTTTACAACTGGTGGAATTACGATTAAAGAAGGTAATATAATCACCTTAAATGGTAGTACCGGTGAAGTTATTTTAGGTGAAGTGGCGATGAGTAAGCCTGAATTATTTGCTGAGTTTGATCAAATTATCAAATGGTCTAATCAGGTTCGTCGTTTAAAAATACGGGCTAATGCGGAAACTAAATTAGACAGTGAAGTAGCGCGAGGATTTGGCGCTGAAGGAATTGGTTTATGCCGTACTGAGCATATGTTTTTTGAGACCGATCGAATCAATGCTATGCGTGAGATGATTTTATCGAATACTATTGAGCAGCGACGTCGAGCCCTTGATAAATTATTGCCAATGCAAATTAAAGATTTTACCGATATATTTCAAGTGATGCATGGTCTACCAGTAAATATTCGCTTGCTTGATCCTCCTCTCCATGAATTCTTACCTCACAATGAACAAGATATACGTGAACTTGCTAAAGTTATGGATATCTCGCTCGATCAAATCAAAAGCCGTTCATTGCAGCTAAAAGAACATAATCCGATGCTTGGTCACCGTGGTTGTAGACTGGGGATTACTTATCCTGAAATTTATGAAATGCAAGCAAGAGCTGTTTTTGAGGCGATGGCCTTTATCGAGAAAGAAAAAAAGGGAGTAGCTATCGCTGAAATAATGATTCCACTGATTTTTGATGTAAAAGAGTTTGATATTCTTAAAAATATTGTCGATTATGTTGCGAA
>CANDYO010000129.1 GCA_947424995.1 Rickettsiales bacterium
CTATATTAAATTGAACAAAGCAAACCACGTGTTTGTTTTCTTGTGGTTCACTAGTATTATATAATACTATACAAAACCGTTGATAAGTTTTTATCAAAGGCGTCCATACCATCACCCTTAGCCGAAGGCCGAGGGTCCAGTTGAATTCTTTTTACTTGCTGCGATAATTAAAGGTTTTTAAGAGATTTAAACTGGATTCTCAGCCTGCACTACGTTTGGCTAAGAATGACGAGTTTGGCTTAAGGCAATGATAATAAA
The DNA here is from genome assembly GCA_947424995.1 of Rickettsiales bacterium. Taxonomy (GTDB): domain Bacteria; phylum Pseudomonadota; class Alphaproteobacteria; order Rickettsiales; family CANDYO01; genus CANDYO01. The sequence continues at coordinate 259 of CANDYO010000129.1, forward strand.
CATGGCGGTACGATTGCTACAAAACTTTTTCAAAAACAATAGCCTTAGGACATATTCTACACAATTAATCGTTTATTAACCATATCTTGATATTTTAATATAGATTAAAGTTCATAATAGCTTACCTATACGCTTAAAAGCCTATTGAATTAAATGGCATCTTAGAGTAAATATAGATGACTTTAAAATTTTATAAGACGTAACTCAAGAGACACAAATGCCAAAACTTACTATTGATGGACAGGAAGTAATAGTTGAAGAAGGAACTACGGTTATCCAAGCTTGTGAAAAATTAGGCATTGAAATTCCAAGATTCTGCTACCATCCTAGGCTTGCTATTGCTGGTAACTGCCGGATGTGTTTGGTGGAAATGGAAAAATCGCCTAAGCCGATTGCTTCTTGCGCTCAACCAGCTATGGATAACATGATTATTCATACTAATTCTCCTATGGTTAAAAAGGCTAGAGAAGGAGTGATGGAATTCTTACTGATCAATCATCCACTTGACTGCCCTATCTGTGACCAAGCAGGAGAATGTGACTTACAAGATCAAGCAATGGCTTATGGCAAAGGTGATAGTCGTTATAATGAAGAAAAAAGAGCAGTTGTTGAGAAAGAATTTGGTCCCTTAGTTGAAACTAATATGACTCGCTGTATTCAGTGTACTCGTTGTGTGCGCTTTATTACTGATATTGCTGGGATTCCAGAAATTGGTGCTGTCTATCGTGGTGAAGAGATGCAAATTGCAACTTATATTGAAAAAGCGGTTTCTTCTGAGCTTTCAGGTAATATTATTGATTTATGTCCAGTAGGAGCATTAACCTCTAAGCCTTATAAATTTAAAGCAAGAAGCTGGGAATTAGAGAGTATTGAATCAATTGATGTATTAGATGCAGTTGGTAGTAACATTAGAATAGATGTACGTGGCAAAGAAGTAATGCGAATTTTACCTCGCCTTAATGAAGATGTTAATGAGGAATGGATTTCCGATAAAACTCGTTTTGCTTACGATGGTTTACTTAAGCAAAGACTTGACCGTCCATATATAAAACGCAATGGAAAATTGGTTCAAGCAACATGGCAGGAAGCTTATAAAGAAATTGCAAGTAAGTTAAATTCACTTAAAGCTAATGAAATAGCTGCAGTAGCAGGTGATTTAGTAGATATTGAAGCAATGTTAGCGTTAAAAGAATTATGGCAAAAATTAGGTAGCAATCATTTAGATTGTCGCCAACATCAGCAAAAATTAGACAATAGCAATAGAGCTAATTATTTGTTTAATACCAGTATAGCTGGAATTGAAGATGCTGATTTTTGCTTAATAATTGGGGCTAATCCACGCAAAGAGGCTTCTATTCTAAACGCTAGAATAAAAAAGGCTAATTTTGCTGGTCATCTTGAAGTGGCTTTAATCGGTGAAGAAGTGGATTTAACTTATAAATATGATTATTTAGGTAAAGAGCTTGAAATTTTGCAGGCTATTGCAGCTGGCAGCCATCCAATTGTAACAAAATTAAAGCAAGCAAAGCGCCCAATGTTAATATTAGGCAGTCAAGTTTTGAGTCTCGATGATGCGGCTAGCATTATAATTTTAGCTAAACAAATTGCTGAAAAATATAATATGATTTCTGAAAACTTCAATGGCTTTAATATATTACATAGATCAGCTGCTATAGTTGGAGGATTAGATATAGGTTTTGTTCCTGGGAAAACAGGTTATGATATCAAGGAAATCTTGGATTATGCTGAAAAAGATCAAATAAAACTTGTCTATCTTCTAGGTGCGGATGAAGTTGATATGAGCAAATTTAAAAACAGCTTTGTTATTTACCAAGGTCATCATGGTGATAAAGGAGCTCATGCAGCTGATGTTATATTACCAGGCTGTGCTTATACTGAAAAAGATGCAACTTATGTTAATTTAGAGGGACGAGTACAACGCACTTACAGAGCAGTATACGCACCAGGTGAAGCAAAGATTGATTGGCAAATTATCACCGAGCTTGCAGATGAAGTGAATAAATCTTTAGGCTATAAAACTTTAGCTGAGATTAGAACGAAGATGGTTAGTGCAGCTCCTCATCTTGCTAAGATTGGTCAAATAGAAAGAGCGCCATGGATAGTAGAAAATAATCAAGCTAAGTTGGTTACTAAACTTATCGGATATGATCATCAAAACTATTATTTAACTGATCCAATTTGTAGAGCATCAATTACTATGTCCAAGTGTGCAAGTTTATTCGGCGAGGTGAGTCATCAATGCAAACCATAATCGATTTATTCCTAGAATATTTTCCCATAGTATTTTTTATCGTTCTTAAAATATTAATGATAACTATTCCATTAATTTTAAGTGTAGCTTATTTGACCTATGCTGAGCGTAAAGTTATTGCTGCCATGCAACTTCGCCTAGGGCCCAACGTAGTTGGTCCATTTGGGCTTCTGCAGCCGATTGCAGACGCCGTTAAATTAATGTTTAAAGAAATAATATTGCCACAAAAAGCAAATAAGATTCTCTTTATTATGGCGCCGATAATAACTTTTGTCTTGAGTTTAGTGGCTTGGGCAGTTATTCCAGTCAGCCATGGCATGGCGCTAGCCAATATTAATGTTGGGATGTTATATTTGTTGGCAATTTCATCACTGGGAGTTTATGGTATTATTATTGCAGGTTGGGCGAGTAATTCTAATTATGCATTTTTAGGAGCTATTCGTTCTGCTGCTCAAATGATTTCTTATGAAGTTTCAATGGGATTGGTGGTGATCACCGTACTTTTAAGTGTGGGGTCGCTAAACCTTACTGATATTGTTATTAAGCAACAAGCGATGCCTTGGTATATTCAGTTATTGATGTTACCGATGGCGGTGATTTTCTTTATTTCGATTCTAGCTGAAACTAACCGTTTACCATTTGATTTGCCAGAAGCTGAAGCAGAATTAGTTGCTGGTTATAATGTCGAATATTCTTCAATGCCGTTTGCATTGTTTTTCTTAGGTGAATATGCCAATATGATTCTAACTAGCGCAATGATGACTATTTTATTTTTAGGTGGTTGGTTGCCTCCATTTGGAATAGAGTTTTTAAATTTTGTTCCAGGTATTATTTGGTTTATAGCTAAAATATGCTTTGTTTTATTTTGCTTTTTGTGGGTGAGGGCAACCTTTCCACGATACCGTTATGATCAATTAATGCGACTTGGTTGGAAAGTGTTCCTCCCAATTAGTTTATTTTGGGTGGTGCTTATTTCATCGATATTATTTTTTAACAATTTATTACCAGAGATCAATTAAGGTTATGTATTTTAAATCTACATTTAAATCGTTATTTTTATGGGAATTACTTTCGGGGATGGTTCTAACGTTTAGGTATATATTTAAGCCAAAAGTTACCATTAACTATCCTTATGAGAAAGGCGAGCTTAGTCCTAGATTTCGGGGTGAGCATGCTTTAAGACGTTACCCTAGCGGAGAAGAGCGTTGTATTGCTTGCAAACTATGTGAAGCAATTTGCCCTGCTCAAGCGATAACCATTGAAGCTGAAGAGCGCGCAGACGGGAGTAGACGGACTACTAGGTATGATATAGATATGACTAAATGTATTTATTGTGGTTTATGTCAAGAAGCTTGCCCTGTAGACGCTATAGTTGAGGGACCAAATTTTGAATTTGCTACTGAAACCCACGAAGAATTACTCTATAATAAAGAAAAATTGCTCCAAAATGGCGATATTTGGGAAAAAGAATTGGCCTTGAGGATTTCACAAGATATACCATATAGGTAGGGAAAAGTAATGTCAGGAAAGCGTCATCCCTGACGAGGAAAAATTAGGCAAAGCCTAGTTTTAACGAGATCGGGGATCTCGTGAGGAAGAAAACTCCTGAGATCCCCTGGCAAGCTATGCTTCTAGCATAGCTTGCCAGGGATGACGCTTCTTACCATAAATAAAAAATAAAATTATGAAATTATATCTATATAACAGTCTAAGCAAAACAAAAGAGCTTTTTAAACCGATAGACCCTGAACATATAAAAATGTATGTGTGTGGTCCTACAGTTTACGATTATCCTCATCTAGGTAACGCTTTAGCGGTGGTAATATATGATGTGTTGTTCCGAGTGTTGCAATTAATTTATGGTGCTGATAAGGTTATTTATGTTCGTAATATAACGGATGTTGACGATAAAATAATTAACGCGGCCATAGAGCAAAAAATTACAGTTACCGCATTAACCAGCAAAATTACTAAAATTTTTCAAGAAAACATGAATGAGCTCAATTGCTTAGCTCCAAGTTTTGAACCAAAGGCTACTGAACATATCCCTGAAATGGTTAGTATTATTGAAAAATTGATTAAAAATGAATGCGCTTATATCAGTGATGGTCATGTCTATTTTAGAGTGCATAAATTTCCTCAATATGGTGCTTTATCAGGTCGTCATATTGATGATTTGATTGCAGGATCTAGAGTAGAAATAGCTGAAATAAAAGAAAGACCAGAAGATTTTGTCTTATGGAAACCAGCTAAAGAAGTTGATTATTCTTTTGATAGTCCATTTGGTTTAGGACGCCCTGGTTGGCATATTGAATGTTCAGCAATGAGTAGTAAATATTTAGGCGATAATTTTGATATTCATGGTGGTGGTATAGATTTAATATTTCCCCATCATACCAATGAGATTGCGCAAAGCTGCTGTGCAAACCCTGACAGTAAATATGCCAATTATTGGGTTCATAATGGTTTTTTAACCGTTGATGGTGAAAAAATGAGTAAGTCGCTTGGTAATTTTATTACTACCGCAGAGCTTTTAGAGCAAGGAATTAGTGGAGAAGTTATTCGCTATGTTTTACTTTCTTCTCATTATCGTAAACCCATTGACTGGAATCATAAAGCATTAAGTGATGCTAAAAAGGCCTTAGATAGTTTTTATCGAGTTTTGCAACATTCTAATTCGGTAATAGAGCAGGTACCACAAGAGTTTTTAAGCGTTTTATTAGATGATCTTAATACTCCTCAAAGCTTTGCTATTTTACATGAATATGTGAGTATGTTTCACAAAAACAATAATCCTAATGAAAAGCAGTTAATAGCCACAAAACTTAAGTCTTGTGGTCAATTGTTAGGAATATTACATCAAGACCCACATGCCTGGTTTACCGATGTAAACATTAGCCATGCATATATTGAAGAGCAGATCTCTATGCGTAAGGCAGCTAAGCTAGCCAAAAATTGGCAATTAGCCGATCAAATTCGTGATCAACTAAAAGAATTAAATATAATTCTTGAAGATAATTCAGATGGTAGTTGCAGCTGGCGGCGAGAATAATTTTTGGTAATCGTTTAGGAAGTGGTTTTTAGTTAAGGCAACCAAGGTCGTCATCCTCTGAGGCTCAAGCAACGCCTAGCTTAGGGGGATCCATGATTACCTCAGGCGCTTGATTTAGAATGGATTGTATATTCAAAATATACTCAAAACTCTGTAAAAAAGTAAGTAATGTAGTTAGAGTTATTGGTAAGGTTTATATAGGCCTTATCAATGGGGCGAACAGTACGCTTGATGGATTGA
>CANDYO010000130.1 GCA_947424995.1 Rickettsiales bacterium
TACTCCAGGGTAGAACCAACAGAATGCAGAAACCATTATGGTACTTAGATACCGAATATATGACCGCTTCTATTAGTCCTAAAAGTCTGAGCTTGTTGAAATATTTTTATTGCATTCACCGCGGCGTCCATATATGACGGCCATGGTTGGTTTTGAGATAAAGTAACATTGTCAGTATTTAGCTAGCTACTTACTCATCTTTACAATAGTCAAAATAAACATCATCGCCATAAAAAATAATAACAATGCCAGTATGGTGTAATTTTTATACTTAAGTTGTTTGTTTTGTTTGTTTTGTTTGTTTTTCATTTTAATTTTAATTACTCCAAGCTTTATCAATTATTGCACTTAAAAATACCATAAATAGATAGAAAATTGAATAAGCAAATGTTTTGCCAGCAATTTTGTTAAGTGGATCTAGGTATAATTTTATCACCATCGACAAGAAAATAATATTTAAAATAATTACGCTATATAGATAAATATAGTTAGCAAAATGAAGCGTGAATGGCATTGTAGTTACGATGGCCAGTAAAATGGCGTAAATGACAATCTGCTTTTTAGTAGACTTAATTCCAGCAACCACTGGCATCATTGGGATATTAGCCCTTTTATAATCTTCAGCGCTGTATAGTGATAGAGCCCAGAAGTGAGGGGGGGTCCATAAAAAAATGATTAGGAAGAGAATTATCGGCTCAATGGTTATTTGATTACTAACGGCGACCCAGCCTATAAGCGGTGGTAGTGCGCCAGCTGCACCACCAATTACGATATTTTGAGCGGTAGAGCGTTTTAGTAAAACGGTATAAATATAGCTATAAAAAAAGATGGCAAAGGCAAGTAAGGCGGCTGAAAGAACGTTAACGGCTAACCCCATTAAAGCTATAGCTAGAACGGATAAAAATATACCCATGTATAAAGCATCTTCGGCGGCAACTCTTCCTGATGGAATGGGGCGCTTTTTAGTACGAAGCATTATATTATCGATATCTCGGTCATACCACATATTAATAGCGCCGGCGGCACCTGAGCCAACTGAAATACATAATATTGCAATTAGAGCTAGAAATGGATGGATATGCCCTGGAGCTAAATAAAGTCCAGTAATTCCGGTGAATATTACTAAAGACATTACCCTTGGTTTGAGTAAATTAAAATAATCGCGGACTCTTGATTCTAGCATTTGATTAGCTGGTTCCATAAAACTTCTTTAAATTTATTGCCTATAGATATATAGATAGAACAATTTAGTTTAATGTTCAAATTAAAATGGTGATAGCTGTGTTTTTAGCTTGAGTTAATAAAAATTCTTATATATAACTAAATTTTACAATATTTATTAAAGTATTAATTAATTTGCATTACGTAGGTTTAAAAATGCCTATAAAACTAGGATGTAAAATTCAAAAAATAATTTACATTACGAGGAGTTTAAAATGATAGATACATATAAATGGTTACCAGATTGTCTAGTTCTAAGTACTGCAAGTGTAAATAGAATAGTCAATGACGTCAATGGCTCATCAAAAAAAGGAGAAATAATCAATCTTATTGAAGGGATCAAAGTTGATTGGAGAGAGAGTGTTATGGGCTTTAACAGAGCTATAAGTGATAACGAGATAATACAATGTTTAGAGAGTAGTATTGCACCTAAAATGATTTAATGTCTTATGGTAAAGTTATTATTGATAATACTATAGTTTTTGCTGCTAGCGTTGGTGGATTTGTGGTTGGTTTAGGTACTGACTTAGCTCTTATCACGTTTTTAGGTAGACTTAGTAACGCTGAGCTTGGAACATTTCTTGAAATTAATATCCCTGCTTTTAATTTTTATATTAAGGGGCATGATGTTAATTTATACACGGCAGTTATAGCAGGTATTTATAGCGGTTATCATGGTTGCAATTATGTTACTAATAATATGGTTGATAGAGATTTAGTAGCTTTAAAATATGATATTCTTGAATGTTTAGGGAATTCTAATACTGACGGTATAATAGAGACTTAAGAGTAGATAAAAACCATAATAAAATTAAGAGCTTGACATTTATTAATATGTAACTATAATCTGAGTTAGGTTTTTTAAATTACTCTTTGGTTATCAAGATAGTCTTAGCAACTTAAATGTTGTAATTCCCTGTATACGAAGCATTTCTCTCCAGAGTTTATTTAGACAATGTTTGACTAAGAGTATGCAGCAAAGTAGCTGTAATTAACAAGCCTTGTGCAAATGAAAATTTGCATATTGTTTTAATATAAATCTATCTAAGGAGACGAAATGTCAACAGGTATCGTTAAATGGTTTAATCCTACAAAGGGCTACGGTTTTATTCAACCAGATCAAGGTGGTAGTGATGTGTTTGTACATATCAGTGCACTAGAACAGGCTGATATTGCTGTACTTAATGAAGGGCAAAAAATAAGTTATGAAGTTGCAACCAACAAAGGTAAAACTTCAGCTGTTAACTTAAAGTTAGTTAACTAAGACTTTATCGCTTAAAATATATGAGCTGCTTTTTAAAACTCAGCTCATATATTTTCATATAAAATAATTAGAGGCGAGTGAAGTTTTATAACTAACTTAGTAATTACTTTCCTCTTAAGTAAAAGGTAAATAATTACTATGGAAAATTTTCAATCGCTCGGCTTGCCTGAGTCGTTATTAAACGCGCTTGCAGAAATGCAATACACAACTCCTACTCCTATTCAAGCTCAAACTATTCCTTCTGCATTGCAAGGATTAGATGTTCTCGGTACTGCGCAAACAGGTACTGGTAAAACAGCTGCTTATGGTATTCCTTTAATTTCACATCTACTTACTTCAGAGAGTGGTACGGCTTTAGTGCTAACTCCAACAAGAGAATTAGCAACTCAAGTATTAGCATTGCTAAAACAAATGCTAGGTAAAAGAAGTGCAATTAGAACGGCATTAATCATTGGTGGTGATTCAATGACTAAACAACTTAGTCAATTAAGCGTTCACCCAAGATTAATTGTTGGTACACCTGGAAGACTTAATGACCATTTAGCTAGAGGTACATTAAAGTTAGATAAGACCGGCTTTTTAGTTCTTGATGAAACTGATCGTATGTTAGACATGGGATTTGGTATTCAATTAGAACAAATTGCTCAATTCTTACCACATAAACGTCAAATATTGATGTTTTCAGCAACCCTACCAGCAAGTATCCAAAGTATCTCAGCAAAATGGGTTAAAAATGCAGTTAGAGTAACAGTAGGATCAACGATCGCTGCTGCAGATACTATTAAACAAGAAATTATCCGTACATCTGAATCAGAAAAATATGGCGTATTGCTTGAGCAATTAGAATTAAAAGAAGGTGCTGTTATTATATTTGTTAAGACAAAAATAGGCACAGAAAAATTAGCTAATAAATTACGTGATCATGGCCATAGTGCCGATGCTATCCATGGCGATCTTCGCCAAAGAAATCGTGAAAGAGTGATCAGTTCTTTTAGAAATCGTAAACATAGAATTTTAGTTGCAACTGATGTTGCAGCACGTGGTTTGGATATTTCGCATGTTGAATGTGTGATCAACCATGATTTACCACAATGTGAAGAAGATTTTATCCACCGTATTGGTCGTACTGGCCGTGCTGGTTTAGAGGGTACTGCAATAAGTTTAATTACTCCGCAAGATCATCTAAAGTGGAAAAATATTTGTAGAATGATGAATCCAGGGGTGAAACTTGATTCAAGTTTTGATGAACCAAGAAATGCATCAAAATCTAGAAGTAATAATAGAAGACCTGATGATAGAAGATCTGGAGATAGAAGGCCAGAAAATGGTCAATTCAAGAGATTCAATGATTCAGGATTTAAGAGATCAGAAGAAGGTAGAAGCCCTTATCCTAGAAGAGATGAAGGCGCTAGCCCTTACCCAAGAAGAGCGGAAGGTGCTAGTCCTTATCCAAAGAGAGCTGAGGGTGGAAGTCCTTATCCAAGAAGAGATGAAGGCTCTAGCTCTTACCCGAAGAGAGCTGAAGGTGGAAGTTTATATCCAAGAAATGAAAGCAGAAGTCCATTCCCAAGAAGAGATGAAGGCTCTAGTTCTTATCCAAAGAGATCTGAAGGTGGAAGTTCATACCCAAGAAATGAAAGTAGAAGCCCATTCCCAAGAAGAGATGAAGGCTCTAGTTCTTACCCAAAGAGATCTGAAGGTGGAAGTCCTTATCCAAGAAGAGCTGAGGGAGGAAGTCTTTATCCTAAGAGAGAGGGTTCTAGTCCTTATCCTAAGAGGGAAGGTTCTAGTCCTTATCCTAAGAGAGAGGGTGCTAGTCCTTATCCTAGAAGGGATGAAGGCGGAAGCGCATATCCACGGAGAGCAGAAGGTTCTAGTTCTTTTCCAAAAAGATCTGAAGGTGGGAGTAGCTATCCAAGAAAATCTGAAGGTGATAACTTTAGAAGACCAAGTGGTGCTGCTCATAAACCAGCTTCTGGTGGTAAAAGACCAGTTAGTTTTGCTCAACGTAGAACAAAGCCAACAGCTGCTTAAATAAGGAATGCATAAAATCGTTATCCCTGACGTAGGCGCCGAAGGTGCCGTAGATCGTGGATCTAGAGGAAGAAACTCCTGAGATCCCCGGTCTTAGCTCATGCTTTAGCATAGCTTGCCAGGGATGACGCAGAACTTTAAATTGATTTCGTGCAATAACCTCTATGAATCAATTCCAGAAAAATATTCTTAATATCCATAAAGAAAAAGGGCAAAGCTGGCTTGATGATCTGCCTAATACGGTTAGTCTGTTTGCGCAAAAATGGAACCTAACTGATATTATTCCAGTCGACAATTTATCCTATAATTATGTATTATCTGCCACTCAAGGCCTTAAGCCAGTTATCTTAAAATTAAGCCTCGATTCTGAGGATTTAAAGCGAGAAGCTGAAGCTCTACAAGCTTTTACTGGTTACGGTGGAATAGATATTATCAATTATCAGTCAAATGCTTTATTAATGACACAAGCAATACCTGGGCATTCTTTAAAAGATTATTTACCAGAAAGATGTGATGAGGCATTAAAGATTGCTTGTAGGATTGCTAAAAGATTACATCAAGCGCCAATACCCAAAAATAACTCATTTTTAACTATTGAAAATAGATTTACTTATCTTGATCTAGATTGGAATATCCCCATTGATCATTTAAAAAGAGCGAAGTTGTTAAAGCAGCAAATTTTAGCGATGTCTGGCCAAAGAGTTTTGCTCCATGGGGATCTTCATCACGATAATATTTTAGCTAATGGTAATGATTGGTCTGTTATTGATCCAAAAGGAGTAGTTGGCTATCCAATCAATGAAGTTTGGAGTTTTGTGACGGTGATAGAAAAAGATCTAGCCTTTGTTGCTGAGTATTTTGATTTTAAATTAAGCGATGTGGTTAAATGCTATTATGTTCATGCGGTGCTTGCTGCATGTTGGGCAGTCGAGGACAATGGTGATCCAAGTTTCTTTTTAGGATTGGCGGATAGAGTATTACCGATGCTAATGAGAATAACCTTCTAGAAGTAAAAGAACTCCTATCATTATCATAGATATTCCAGTTAATTGGTTGTTTTGTTGTCCCCATATATTGTAGTCATCTGGTTGGTTTAAAGCTGTTATCCTAAACTCCCAGCGATGTGGGCATTATGATTCCTAAAGCCTTAGCGATATCCTTAACTTTTCTATTTGGCTCCTGAACTAATATTTCTTGATCATAAATCTTTGCCTTTAACCCTCTTAGCCTTAACAACGCTTTA
>CANDYO010000131.1 GCA_947424995.1 Rickettsiales bacterium
TTTATTGCAAATTGTTTGAGCTTGAAAGGAATCGATATTTGCTAGTTCAAACAATAGGCCGTTCTTAAGTATTCCGGTGATGAAATTACCCTTTCCTAGTTTTTTAGATAATTTGCTTGTAGTACTATAGATAGAGGTAAAATCTTTACCTGTTTTTAATGCCATTTTACTGGCTTCTTTTGCTACACTAAAATATTTTTTTTCCTTTTTTGCATTATAGGCAGCTGCTGCTGGAGTAAATATTTTCGGGCGTGCGGCTAATTTTTGAACTAAAGTATTAACTAGTTGAGAGGGGGCTTGTTGATCAATTTGGTTTTCTGAGTATTTATCTGAGCTTGCATCTGAGCCTGTGTCTGAGCTTGTATTGGAGTTTATCGATGGAGACTTGGTTCGTGTAGTTAGTGAAGGATCAGTGCTTGCAGGTTTTTCTTTCCTTGTAAAAATTTTTCTAAAAAATGTAGAAAAGTATGCTTTCATTTATACGCTTTTATCCAGGCTTATATGCCTGGTTTTTTTTGAGTCTTGATTTATTTTTTCTTCCCATGTCCTTTTTTTAGGTGCGGTTGCAGTTTTAGGTGTAGTAGTAACTTCAGAGCCTTTAGATAATTCTTTAAAATAATTGCCATAAGAAATCATCAAATGTTTTATCCCAAAAGATAAAGTATTAGTGTCAATAAAAATACGAGCTAAATTAGGGATGGTTGGTTTGTCTACGTAGCGGCCAATTGCTTTTAATCCAGCCGGATTACAAACAGCTTCTGCAAAATACACCAAATCATTGCCGTTTATGCCGAAGTTCTGCAAGAGTTTTACTACTTGATTGTTGGGTGCCTTAGCGCTTATTAGATCTACAGCATTAGCAATTTTTTCTTTATTTTGAGTAACTATATTGATGATGTTTTTATGGGTTACTGTGGGAGCTTCAGCTAATATATCAAAATAATCTTTGATTGAAAGTGTTTTGCTTCTTGCTATAAGGGTTTCTTTTGCAGGAGTGGTTAATCCTTCAGAAGTTTCTTTAGGTGTGGATTTAGCAGCTAAATCAGCTGAAGTTTTGCAGGCATTATATGCTACTTCTCCACAAGCAGCAATAATTCCCTCTTTTTCTTGTTCTAAAACTATAGGCATTTCGCGTCTAAGATTTTCTGTAAATTTATTCAATTTAGGTTTCGGAGCTGTAGTTTCTAGCATTATAGCAATGGATGTTAGTGCGTTAACGTCGGTTAGTGCAGCCATGACATCTTTATTTTGAAGAGTGGCTATTCCAGAGTCTATCAGTGCAACTTTTTAGCAGGATTATCACTAGCACGTTTAAAATCATTATATGTTTTAAGCATAGCTTCAATATCTTTAGGATGCTTCGATATCGCGCTAGCGGTTTTTTTAGCTATTATTTTAAATGAGCTCATTTTTTTCAATTGAGGAAGAGCAAAAAGATTATTTATTGTTTTAGGAGTAAGTAAAAGTGCAAGCTTAGCTGGAATGGGTGGCTTAGCAGACATGGATAGTAGACTATCCATAAATTCATTGAATACTTTATCCGAGTTAGGAGCGCCTGAAGGAAGGCGAGTAAATTCCAATAAACTAGACATAAAAGGCTTTAAATCCGTTAAAAAAGATGAACTAAGCATACTGTTAAACAGCTCTTGAAACTCTTTCGGTTGATCCTCCGCTAAATCATGAACAAGTTTGCGATATGGACTATCGCTTAATTGAGGTAAGTCAAAAATATCATCAATTAACCCTACGGTCATTAATGGTTTAACTTTATCTCTAACCTTTGGTTTAGATAGTAAATCTACTAACGAAAGAACTAGATCATCGAAGACTTTATCGTTTTTAGGGCTGGCTACTTTTGGCAAATGAATGAAATCTAAAATTTTGGAAAAAACTGGTTTGAGTTCTTTTTCAAATGGGTTAGTAAGAATAGCGCTCGCCAATTTTTGAAAATGTTCTGGTTGGTTTTTTGTAAGATTATGGATTAGTTGACCATAAGGGCTCTCACTTAATTTAGGCAAATTGAATATATTATCAAACAGTTCAACATTAAGTATGGGGACTACTTCTTTTTTAATATTAGGTTTGGCTATTAATTTTACTAACGATAGCACTAGATCATCAAATACCCTATCATTTTCTGGGCTTTCTATCTTAGGAAGATCGATGAAATCCAAAAGCTTAGCAGTAATAGGCTTTAAATCTTTTTGAGCTGAACTAGAAAGAATGGCATTAGCTAATTTTCTAAACTGCTCTGGTTCACCTTTTGCAAGATCATAAGCAAGGGTGCGATATGGGCTATCTTTTAGTTGAGGTAAATTAAATATGTTGTTAATCAATTTATGATCTACGACAGGAGTTAATACCTCTCTAACATTTGATTGAGATGCGAGTTCCGTAATAGCAGATACTACTTGCTTTAATGTAGCGCTATCAGGTTCTGCAAGATAGCTCATTAACGAAGGGAGAATTGTCCCTTCTATGATTTTAGGTTGATCTAAAGCAGCTTCTAAAAATGTTTTATTAACTATAGATTCTATAATAGGTTGGTATGGAGATGGCGTATTAGTTTTAGAAGCTTCTTGTTCCTTTTTAGGAGTTTTTTCAAGTAGATTAGCTACGCTATTACCTAATTCAGCTATAGCTTTGGGAGGAAGATTACGAGCGAATTTTAGTATAAGTTGGGCGCACTCTACAGTTTCTTGATCATTTAAATACGCCATACCTAATGTATTTCTTTGTTCTTTAATGAATGGATGAGCAATGATATTTTGTAAAATATTTTCTGCAGTATGTGGTTCAATGCTAATTAACTCTTCCAATAGTCCATTTTTTAAAAGAGTGGATACTCCAGCTGAACGTAGCTGTATTGCAGATTTTACAAGAGAAGCTGTATTGATGCCGCCTAAATTCCACGCTGAATCTATAGCTGCGCCACTTACTCCTAAATATTTGCCGTAATCATATATTGAATTCCATTTCTGTGCAGCATTAAGTAAGCTAGGAGCTGCTTCTGGGGCCGCTATTAAGCTACCAAGCAAGGAGCGAATGTTGGCTCTAATATATCTGTCTTCATCGGTGTATGGCATAGTTATATCTACTTTTTGTTGTATTTAACATTTATCCTTACAGCCATTGTAACTGAATATAGTTAAGTATTTATTAACATTGACCTTGCAATATAGGCCCTTAAAGTTATAATTTGCTAAAATTCCTTACAAGAATAAATAAAGATAGGTATTATGAAATTTCTAGATGAAGCAAAAATATATATAAAAAGTGGTGATGGTGGTTCTGGTTGTTCAAGTTTTCGTCGTGAGAAATTCATTGCCCAAGGGGGGCCTGATGGCGGAGATGGTGGTAGAGGAGGGGCAATCTATGTTGAGTGTGTTGATAACCTTAATACTCTAATCGATTTTCGTTATTTGCAACACTTTAAGGCTAAGAGTGGTAATGCTGGTAGTGGTCAAAATTGTCATGGTAAAGCTGCAGAAGACTTAATTATTAAAGTTCCAGTCGGCACTGAAATACTAACTGAAGACGGTGAACATGTGATTGCTGACTTAACCGAAGTAGGTCAAAAAATATTAATTGCTAAAGGTGGTGATGGAGGGATGGGTAATGCTCATTTTAAATCTTCTACTAATCAGGCCCCTAAGCATAAAACTTTGGGTTGGCCAGGTGAAGAAATGTGGGTTTGGCTTAGACTTAAATTGATTTCTGATTCTGGATTGGTTGGATTACCTAATGCTGGAAAATCTACTTTTTTAGCAGCTGTTTCTTCAGCTAAGCCTAAAATTGCTGATTATCCTTTTACTACTTTAAAGCCACAATTGGGAGTGGTTTATATTGATGATACTGAATTTGTAATCGCTGATTTGCCAGGGTTAATTGAAGGAGCTCATGAAGGTATTGGTTTAGGTGATAAATTTTTAAAGCACGTCGAACGTTCAGGAGTATTGTTGCATCTAATTGATATTACTCAAGATGATATAATCAGAGCTTATGAGATTATTCGTAATGAAATGGAAGAATACGGTTTAGAAGATAAAGTTGAAGTGATAGCTTTAAGCAAGTGCGATTCTTTATGTGAAGAAGAAATAAAGCTAAAACAAGCATTACTAGCTAAGCATATTAAGAAAGATGTGTATGCTATTTCATCTCTTTCTAAGCAAGGGGTTACAGCGATATTGCGTAAACTTAGAGAACATATTGATGAGTTTAGGTTACAGCAGGGGTAGTAGGTATTTTTGTCATCCCTGGCAAGCTGCCGAAGGCAGCACGACCAGGGATCTCATGAGCGTTTTTCCTTACAAGATCCCCGATCTCATAAAAACTAGGCGAAGCCTAGCTTTTACTCGTCAGGGATGACGTGTATCTTTTAGGTCAAAGCAATTTTTCAATTTTCCAAAGCTGCAGCAAGAGTAGCTAACCGTAGATATTAAATTCCACAAAACAAACTTTATAAAAACTTATATGAATCTCCTAAGAGTTAAATGGAAGCGATTAAGTGCTATGCTTATGAATTTCTTTGTTAATCCTATGTGTTATTAGCTCGCCCGTAATTCAACTTTTAATTGACTCGATGATAATTGTTATATTATATTTTATATATTAAAAACAAAGAACGTTATCCTAAATTAGAGGTTTTTATGAAAACTACAACAGAGCGTTTAAAAAAAATGCTATCGAATGGCAGAAAAAATAAAAGTAAGAGTAGCTCTGTTGTTACGGGCCTTGCAAGCGATCGTACGCTGGAATGTCAAGGCATAAGAAGGTCGATTCTTAACAACAATACTCCTAGTAGTGTCGTAGAAAAATCAGATAAATATATGCTTGGAGCAAATGAAAAGTATAATTATAAAACTGGTGATACCCTCCTGCATAAAGCAATAAATTGTTTAGCTGATCGTCATAATAAAGAACAAATCAATTTTATTGATTTTAAAAGGCGACAAATAGAGGTGTTGCTAGACCGTGGGAACAGTATAAATATCCTTAATAACAATAATAAAACTATTCTTGATATATTAAATGAGCCAAAGGTGAAGGCGTTTTGGGAGGAAAAAAATAGTTATATAGCTATGAAAGAGTTCTTAGAAAGCAAAGGGGCTATGAGTGCAAGGAATATATCCGGCAAAGATAGGGAATATTCATGCTTACTTAATGATATTCCTTCTGCAAACAAGTCTGGACAAAAAAGATCTATACAAGTACTAAAAGATGAAACGGAAGATTTAGATTCTATGGAAAAAACTGCAGGAGATGGCGATAATCAAAGACATCGAAGTAAAGAGCAAAAAATTGATTATTTAACAGCTCTAAAGCTTACTGAGCGGAATAATAACTCTCAATCAGGAGGAAGAGGCCATAATTAGGAATGGTTTTGTATCTATAAACTTAAACTTAAACAGTTATTGAGTATATTTGCGACTAAGATGAACGTTGATGCATTCTAAGTTTCTAAAGCTGCAGCAAGAGTGGCTAAGCGAGCAATAAAATTACAACATTGATGATATTCATTTAAGTTTTGTGAGTGATTGGAGATGAGCATTCCTACGGAATTTAAGTTACTATACTGATCTTTTTCTGAGTGACTGCGATATAAAAAAGCTGATAGTTGATGATTGACTAGATACAATAGAGGTTCTGCGCTGTTATCATTAATCTTATCTATAGTTTTTATACCT
>CANDYO010000132.1 GCA_947424995.1 Rickettsiales bacterium
TGTGAATGCTAAAGATAAGGATGGAAACACCCTATTGCATAAAGCTGCTGTATATGCAGCTACATCTGGTGATAGTAGTTTATATAATAAGCTTAAAGAAAATGGAGGAGACCAGCTTATAAAAAATAAAGATGGTATATCAGCTCAGCAAATTTTAATGAATTATGCAATCAATGCAGACAAAAGAAAAAGTGAAACTCTTCGAATTGAAGATGGTAAAACTAAGCGCCAGCTGGATGATCTTCTTCCTGTTTGTGTTGCGCTTGGTACTGAAGTAGAGATGAAAAAAGCTCAAGCATATAAGCATGCTCTTGCCTCTGGAGGATGGGATGAGAAAGAGGCATTAAAAATTTTTAAAGCATCTACATCTAGTAGAGCTCCAAGCAGTGCGATTATTGTAAAGAGCGGTAATGAAGGACAACGTGGGTTGAGGGGTTAAAAAATGTCAAAAGAAGAAGTAGATAAAGCTTATGGAGCATTAGGACTAAAACCAGATGCTAATTATTATGAAATATTAGGGGTAGATCAAAAGGCTTCTCATGATGAAATAAGAAAAAAATATAAAAAATTATCTCTTAAATATCATCCAGATAAGTATAAAGAGAATGATGAAGTATTTAAATTAATTGGTGAAGTAGGCAAGACGCTTGGAGATGAAGATAACAGAAGGCAATATGATCTTACCTTGGCAGATAAAACTCAAGCTCAGACCCAAGCTCAAGCAGCTGAAGTAAGTGCAGTTGATCTCGAGGCTGTGCTCAAGCAAAGTAAAGAAATTTCTAGAGAAGAGGTGCAAGAATTTATTAGAACTAAGCTACCTACAGAGTCAAGAATGAGTATAGATGATTTAGATAAAGCAATTGAAGCTAAAAAGGCCTCGATTGTTATTCCAGAAATTAGTGAGAGGATTATTGATAGTTCTAAGGAAGATAATGGTAAAATTACTGAAAATAGAGAGCGAATAGGGGATATGCTAGCTTACGCTCCAGAATACCGCACTCAAATTGAGAAGGTTGTTATTGAAGGGATTAGTGCCGAGATTAAAAATAGTATCAAACAAGGCAGCGGCTATATTATAGATAGCTCTAAAAGTTGGGAACAAGTAGAAAATATGTTAAGTTCTATGCCAGAACAATATCGAGTTGAAATAGTTTCTAAGGCTTTAGATGGGATAGATAACACTTCAAGACGTGATAGATTATTAGATATGCTGCCAGAGAGTCAAAGAGAATTAGCGATGGCAGATGTGAAGCCTACAGCTTGGCAGGCTATACGTGAAGCTGCTGCCTTAATGCGTGGGGATGCTGGTTTTGAGTATGATAGTGCTCCAGTTATTGCTAAAGCTACTGATAAGGGTAAAGGGCGGTAGAGTTGGTTGTTTTTGTCTTAGAGTTAATGACTTAAAAAATAACTATCGTATGGGTTAAGTTTGTATATAAACAAATGTGAGGTTGTCATCCTTGCTGTCAGCTTCTTGCCCGCCGAAGCTATAGCGAAGGCTGGGTAGCTGGCGGCGAGGATCCAGTTTAAATCTTTTAAATTTTTTTAGTTACTAAAGACTGTATAAGAGAATTCAACTGGACCCTCGGCCTTTGGCCAAGGGTGACGACATCGTATAACTTTTATAGCTGTTTATCATAAACAGAGTCCAATATAATAGGCTTTAGAAAAATAGAGAGATATGAAAACTTCACAGCAAACCGATAATTCAATATTTGGTGAAGATATCACTAAATTATCAAAATCTCCGTACTTAACTTCTCCGCTTGGAAGAGGACAAACTGGTCTTATAAGTAAGTCCTGGCTATATTCTATTGTAGAAGCAGACTTTCCAAATCTAAAATCAGAAGGTGTTTGTAATGGATTGTGCTTAGACTATGCAAGACATATAGTAAGTCACAGAAACACTAATACAAAATCAGATTACATTGCTAAACTTAAGCGAAAATTTACAATCTTTGGTAAAAATTCGAAGACTTTTGCTAAAAGAATCAATATGTATCAAAAAGATCTTCAATCTTCTGAGCAAGATCGAGTAACTATACAAAATAGTTCAACCATTTTTGGTAACCATCAATTTATTGAGTCTTTACCAAATGAATTTAGTGCCAGTTCAATTATTGGCTTAAGTTTTAAAGGAGAAAAAGGAGGGCATATTATTGCTATCCAAGCTATTAAGAATGATCAATCAGACATTATTGGCTACAAGATATTCGACCCCAATGTTGGTGAATTAGATTGTAGTAAAAGTGAAGTAGCAGCTGATAATATTCAACATTTTAACGAAGTTATTCAAGATATTTATGAGATGTATAGTGCAGTTGAAACAATTAGTTGTAGCGTAACTGATTTAGAGAAAAAAGTAGAGAAGTATGAATTAGTAAAACCACAAGATAGATCTAAATATAAAAGTGAATATAAGTATCTTGATCATAATCCTAACAGCCAAACTGTAGAAAATAAACGATTATCTAGCGCTGCCGATAGTGGAGAAATAGAGGTAGTTAGATCATTTTTAGCTGATAAGAGAACTGAAGTTAATAAACCAAATGAAAATGGTGCCACTCCTTTGTATATTGCTGCTCAGAATGGATATACAGAAATTGTAGAACTGCTTTTGGCTGATAAGAGAATTGAAGTTAATAGGCCACATAATAACGGCGCTACAGCGCTATTTATTGCTGCTCAGAATGGACATACAGAAATTGTAGAGCTGCTTTTGGCAGATAAGAGGACTGAGGTTAATAAACGTCGTGATGATAGTTATACAGCCCTTTATATTGCAGCGCAAATGGGGCATACAGAAATTGTAAGTTTATTTTTAGCCGATAAAAGGACTGAAGTTAATAAAGAATGTGAGGGAGATACAGCTTTTTATATTGCTTCTCAAAATGGATATCAAGAAATTGTACGGATGTTTGTAACTGATAAAAGGACTGATATTGATAGGACATGCGATGGTGTTACGCCTTTGTCTGCTGCTACTCAGAATGGGCACAAAGGAGTAATAAAAATAATAGAAATGGCTTTGTTAAAAGAAAAAATACTAAAAACTTTAAAAACTAGCCAGGTTACTTCAAGCTTGAATACTAAGGTTGCTAACCTCTCTAAAGATGAGCAAGTAGAGCTAGTTAATCAAATTAAATTTAATATTAAAGAGTTAGCTGCACAAAATAAAGGTTGGAGTATTCATAAAATTATTTCAACTTTTCCAGAGGGTAAGCGAATGGAATATTTTTTTGATTCAGCAAGAAAAGCGGTTTTAGAATGCGCAAAACGAGGTGATGATCAAAAAGTTGAGCTGATTTTTAGTGCTTTTCCAAAACAACAAGATAGAGATATAATATTGGCAAGTTCAGTGCTTACTCCATTTTATCCTCTAGCAAAACCATCATTAATTAAGCGAAGCATTAATAGAATTCATGAAGCATTAAATAATACTCCAAAGAAGACTATAGCTTCTGGTCGATCAAAGTAGAGCTTTAAATTTAGATCTTTTAGTTTTTATAAATTTTTCTCTTGCACTTTAATTCCTAATACTATAACTATAATAATTATATCGTCACCAGGGGTGCTTTGAATTTTGAAAAATTTAAGGCTGAGAAATACCCTTTAAACCTGCACTGGTTAATGCCTGCGGAGGGAGTGTGAAGCATAACGTTTGGTAAACATATGTCCCAATGCTGTTTGTTTTCATGTATCCTCTTGTAAATTTTTTGGAGAGTATTATATGGAAAACTTACCTAATAAATTAAAGCTCTGCCTCATTACCAATCAAGCTAATCAGAATGTCTATAAATATCTAGAAATAATTGCAGAAGCTATCCGTGGTGGTGTTACCATGGTTCAATTACGCGATAAATCAAGAAATATTGAACAAATAAGAGATATAGCTTTAGAGCTAAAGCGAATATTAAATCCCCTCAAAATTCCACTTATCATTAATGATTATGTCGAGCTTGCTAAGTCAATAGATGCAGATGGAGTGCATATTGGCCAAAGTGATTTGGCAATAGTGCAAGCTAGAAATTTATTGGGTAGCGATAAAATTATTGGAATATCTATTGAAGATCTAGCTGATTTAACCGCTGTAAATAAGTTATCCGGTAATTATTATGTAGCTGCAAGTGCAGTTTTTCAAAGCAGTACTAAACTTAATTGCAAAAAAATCTGGGGATTGGAAGGCCTTAGGCAACTAGTTGAAAGCTCGATCCATCCAGTTGTAGCTGTTGGTAATATCAATCAAACTAATATTAAGGCTGTTATTAAAGCAGGTGCTGCCGGTGTTGCGGTAATAAGCGCTATTCATAATTCTCTCCCATTCCAAGCTGCTCAAGATCTTCGCAATAAAATAGAGGCAAATATATGATCAATAAACTTAGGAGTAATTTAACTATTATACGAGATGCTAAACCACTTATTTTATGTCTGGCAAATTATGTGACTATGGATTTTATTGCTAATAGTTTATTAAGTCTAGGTGCTTCTCCTATCATATCAACAAGCATTGATGAGATAGAAGAATTAGTAAAAATAAGTCAAGCTGTGTATATCAATATTGGCACTCTAAATCAAGAATTTATTGAATTAGCAAAATTTACCTGCCTAGTTGCTAAAAAATATAGAAGGCCAGTGATTATTGATCCAGTTGGAGCTGGAGCAAGCAGAATGAGAACTGAAATAATACAAGATATATTACCATTTATAGATATTGTTAGAGGTAATGCCAGTGAAATTTTAGCAATTAGCAATCAATCTTATAAAACACGAGGAGTAGAATCTGTTCATAAAGTTATAGATGCTTTACAGGCTGCTAAAACTATAGCTACACAGTATAATATTACAGTAATGGTTAGTGGAGTAGATGATTTTGTTACCGATGCTACTCATCAACAAATTCTTAGTTTTGGTTCTGATCTAATGCCATTAATAACGGGGATGGGTTGTAGTTTAGTTGCTATAATTAGTGCGTTTAGAGCAATTAATCCAATTTCATATGAAGCAACTCTATATGCGGCTTGTTATTTTAGTCTAGTTGGTCAACTAACTGCGATATCTGCTAAAGAGCCAGGTTCATTTAAAGCTTTATTTATAGACAATTTATATCGACCAGATTGGGATAAAATGAGAGAAATATATGAACGAGGATAAGGTTATACATTTTTTACAGCAGCAATTTTTAATTCCAAATGGTATTGGCGATGATGCAGCAATCTTTGCTGAAGATTATGTTATTAGCAAAGACTTACTAGTTGAAGATATTCATTTTAGGCGTGACTATGTTGATAGTCAAAGTTTGGGATGTAAAGCATTGCAAGTTAACTTGAGTGATATTGCTGCTATGGGAGCGAAAGCCCTTTACGTTATGCTTGGAATTGCTATTCCAAAAAATTGTAATGAATATATTGATGGTTTTTTAAGTCATTTCGCTAAAGAATGTAAAATAAACGTAACTATTCACCGCTACTACAGAACTGTGGCAATTTTTCCTCAAATAGCAGCTTGAATGCATCCGTAATACTAACGCCATGTTTTTGGCACGTGAGTATATAGCTACGGATTCTGCAGAAGATTTTTGCGCCTTCTA
>CANDYO010000133.1 GCA_947424995.1 Rickettsiales bacterium
ATATTTTGTTATTAAAGATCATCCATTTAGCGATGGAAATAAACGCATTGGCTGTTTATTGTTTTTAATATATCTTCATAAAACAGGAATAATTACTCCTGAAAATAATAGTCTAATTGCTATGGCACTTTTGGTTGCAGAAAGCGATCCTAAGCAAAAAGATTTAATCATTCAGTTAATAATGAATTTAATGAATGAGTAAATGATGACATCTAATAATCATGATCAACTTTATAACCAAGCAGAGCTATATGATATCGCTTTTGATTTTAAAGATATTAAAGCAGAATGTGACTTTCTCACTTCGCTAGCACCTAACGCTAAATCATTTCTTGAGCTTGGCGCAGGCCCTGCGCTACATTGCATAGAAATGGCAAAGCGAGGTATAGCTTCGACAGCTCTTGATCTATCAAGCTCGATGGTAGAATATGGTTTATCAAAAGCTCAGAAAAATGAAGTAGAGATTGAATACTCTTGCGCTAACATGATTGATTTTAAGTCTGAAAATAAATGGGATTTAGTTGCCACGCTAATGGACTCTATTTCTTACATATATACTAATGACGATTTTATTACTCATCTTAAAACAGTTGCAAAACACCTCAATCAAAATGGTCTATATGTTTTGGAAATGATCCATCCTCGTGATGTTTTAGGGCTTGGTAAATCTACCAATACTAACTGGGAGATAGAGCGCGATGGTAAAGTAGTGAAAGTCAATTGGGGAAATCCTAATGACGTTTTTGATCCAATTACTCAAATAGTCAATAGCTCGGTTAGACTAGAATTTGGGTCTATTATAATAGAAGATATCGCTCCTCAGAGAAAATTCACCTTTAATGAATTGGATGCGCTGGTTAAGGCTAGTGGATGTTTTAAGTTAGTGAAAATATATGGCGCTATGGATAAAAGCATTCCATTTAATAATGAGAAAATGGCATGGCGGATGGTCCCAGTTTTAAGGAAGATAAAATGATTAGATTATTAGAAGAATCAGATATTCATATAATTGTAAATTCATTTGCAGAGGCTAATTGGCCAAAGCCTATCGCGTTATTTGAGCAATATTTTAAAGAACAATTGATAAGAAAACGATTTATCTGGGTTTAATATGTCGCAGATAAACTAGCTGGATACATCACTTTAAAAATGGAATCAAAATATCAACCATTTTTGGATAAAAATATTCCTGAGACTAATGATTTTAATGTGCTGCCATCATATCGCAGGCAAGGCATTGGATTGCAATTACTAAAAGCCGTTGAATTGAAAGCGGCAGAAACAAGTGATGTCATTGGTTTAGGTGTTGGACTATATGAAGGTTATGGAGTAGCTCAAAAATTATATATAAAACAAGGCTATGTACCAGATGGATTAGGTATTACCTATAACTGCACTAAAGTAGGATATGGAAGCAATGTTACGCTAGATGATGACTTAGTATTGTGGCTTACTAAGAAGTTGAAGTAAATTTAGGAGTTATTATGTTAAAAATAAAGTTTGTTGATCAACTTCCAATGGATGTTGAACAAAAAATGCGAGAAGATTTAGTTAAATATGAGACTCAAAATGGAGTTGATGTGAATTATCATCCTTTTTCGATTATTTTATATGATAATGATAACGCAATTGCTGTACTTAATGGATACACAGCCTATGCAGAGATTTATATAGATGATTTATGGGTCGATTCTAAGCAGCGTCATAAAGGACATGGTAAAAAACTTCTCTTAGAACTAGAAAATCATTTTAAGAACAAAGGATTTAATAATATCAATCTTGTAACCAATCAATTTCAGGCTCCAGAATTTTATAAAAAATGTGGGTATGAAGTTGAATTTATAAGAGAGAATCTTCAGCACCCTCAATTAACTAAGACTGGATTTATCAAATATTTTGAAAATGAGAAGCAAACTCAAGGAATTTTACAAAAAGATAATGTTTATAAATCCTACGATAAAATGTTTAATTGGTTTGATGAGCACCGCTCACGCGATCTTTTTGAGAAGTCTTATCTTGATTTAGCAATTAGCTACTTGAAACCTAATGCTAAAATCCTTGATCTTGGTTGTGGCATGGGTCAACCAATTGGTAAATATTTCATTGATAAGGGTTATCAGTTAACTGGTATCGATGGAAGCTCAAAATTGATCGACTTAGCTAAGGCCAGATTTCCTAAAGCTAAATTTATGGCTCAAGATATGCGAGAGGTTAACTTAAAGGAAAAATTTGATCTAGTTCTTGCTTGGCATAGTTGCATTCATTTATCTAAAGATGCTCAACGTTCAATGTTTGAAATATTTGAAAATCATATCAATCCTGGTGGGATTTTAATGTTTACCGGAGGTCCAAGCGAGGGAGAAGTATGGAGTGATAATGGCGGTGAAATGCTTTATCATGCTTCTCTTGATTCGGAAGAATATAAAAAACTATTAGCAGAGCATCATTTTGAGATCATTAAATATGCATTAAATGATGAAGAGTGCGGTGGAGCATGTGTTTGGGTGGCCAGATATGCTAGTTAGAATCATATTATTATTTTCTTTAATTTCCAGCAATGCTTTTGCGGAGGAGCAGCTTTATATTATGCTCAATGTTGATAATACTATTGTTGATCGAGTTCAAAATTGTAGCTCTAAACTCATTACTAAATTAGAAAAGCAAAACATTGATGTTCAGCAGTTAAAATTTATCACTAACTATGAAAATTCGCCTAAATTCATATCGATGTATAAAAAATTATCCGAAGGAAAAGAGCTCATAAATGAATCTAAATATATGAGTAAAATAGAGGTACAAGAAATTGCTAATAATGAATTTAGTATTACTGAATGCATTGCCATCAGGCCAGCAATTAAAGATTTATTAGAGCAGCTCACGCTGCTCAAAATACCAGTAACAATTTTATTAACCTCAAGAAATGATACCACCAGAACCGCAAATTTACAAAAAAACTTAAATCTAAAAATTGATGGTAAAAATTTCTTTCAAATAACGAAGGTAGTGCCAAGAGACTATTTTCGCATAAAACCAAAGGACGTTTCACTTAAAAGCGCCGTAGAACTTAGGAAGAATCTAAAATACATAAAGCCTGATGATTTTGTTATTTTACTTGATCATATTAGCGATAATAGATTTGTAAAAAGTGATCCAAAGAGAGATTTAAATATTTTTGTTTCTAAATTTTCTATAGATCAAACTTATGATTATAATAAAGATAGACTGGAGATGCTAGCTATAATAGCTAAAATCAAACAGTTTATGCCTTAAGAGATGACAAAAATGATTTTAGAGCCAACCATCCGTAATGTAAAACAACAACTGAATGAATGCCTTAATGCACTAACAAAGATTTTAGGTACGGATCTTTTAGGGGTTTATATTTATGGCTCATATCTTGTAGGTGGTTTGCAAAAATATAGTGACATTGACTTATTGGTTGTAATAAATCGTGCGACAACCACAAAGGAAAAAATTGAGTTGATTACCAATCTTCTTCAAATATCAGGCATTTACATGAAAGGTAACAAGCCACCTATTGAAATGACTCTTATGGACAGGTCAGCAATCAATCCGTAGGATTATCCTCCTCTTTTTGATTTTCAATATGGTGAATGGTTGCGTCAATCATTTGAAATGGGAAATTTTAAAGCCATGGCTAATAGTGAAATGCCTGATCTTGCCCTGATTGTCACTAAAGTCTTATTGAAGAGTCATACAGATCAAAGCCAGAACAACTACTAGCTTATGTATTTCTGTATATACAGGAATCTGTATATACAGTTATATGAATATCTATAAGGTATTTACCATCCAACAAATCTTGCCTTGGCTATTATTCTACTACAATTGTTATTTGTCAAAGTAGAGTTCAATATGTATTGGAAATACAGGGCTTTTGCACGAATAATATTAGTTATATATTGCAAAAGGATATTCAATTTAAATATATGATGATTTTTATATAAAAGCCCTGGGTAATTGATAAATATCAAAGTAGTATGTGCTATAGATGTTATTCTGCAAATAGATATTCATAGTAATCTATACAGAGAGTCTAAAATTTATCATGACTAATATTCCAAATAAAAATCTCATATTGAGAATAAAAGAATTTATAACAGCTGTTATTAAGGGCAATGCTAAGCTTGTATCTGATCTGTTGGATGGAGATTATGGAATTTTGATCAATTAAGCCAGTGACAATGGAGGGATGACTGCTCTGCATTTTACATCTGCTTATGGCCATACTGATGTTATAATAATTTTATTAGAACATGGAGCTGATGCCCATCAAGTTGTTGATGGCCAGACCGCTCTGAGTAGAGCATCTTTTGGAAGACATGTTGATCTATAACTTGGCTAATAGCACATGGGGCTAATGTCAACTAAGTTGATTCTGGTGAATATACTGCTTTTGGTCAAGCTTCTTCAACAGGTGATGCTGATGTCATGACTTTATTAGTGGACATTGCTACTATGTATAGAAATCCAAATTTATTAGTAACCCATCAAGAATTGACAAAAGTTAATTTTTATATTATTTTTCGTTAAAGCTTAAGATTATAAAATTAGGAAAAATTAATATGGTACTTGATCTAATTGAAAAGAAAATTATTAAAAGTTATAACCAGAACTCTGAACAATTTGTAGAGATAAAAGAAAAGCTTTTAATTGATTTAAATGAATTATATCAAAATCCAACATTAAAGTTAATTATTGATGCCTACGCTATAATTTTTTCAAATAATAATAAAGGTTCTATTTATTTAGACCAACCACTACAAAGACCTTTCTTAGAAGAAAACACTTGTGCTAGTTATATGTATAAATCAGAAGAGATTTATTTATATAATAGTTATAATTGCAAAGGCAATAAATTAGCCTTTATGCTTATTCATGAAATTGCGCATGCTGTAATGAATAAACTTTATGGTAACTTTGCTAGGCCCTTCTCAAGAAAAAATGATAATTCCAAGTTAGCTTATCAAGAAAAAGTACTAGAATTTATTTTGCTTCCTTTAAAGATATTATCTGTTTTTTCTAAATCTTACGAATTAAAAAATATTGATTTAATTAAGGATTTAAGTAATCCAGATTTGTTTAGTATTTTTATAAGATTGCGCCTTGAAAATGAAAAAGACAGAAAGCTCTTTGGAGATTTATTAGTAAATTTAAATCAAGATTTCTCTAAAATAAATTTTATGGGTTTGTATTATTATAGAAATGAATTACTTGAGAACGAGGTAATAGCCAGATATTTTGAAAATATAGCTGTTTCAAATGATTTTGAAGTTATCTTTTCGCCAATTTCAGTTTTTGTTAGAAAATATTTGGTAAAAGATATTAAAAAACTCTATTCAGTAGCTAAACAAAATAATTTAACTATTGAATTTACTGAGCTTAGTGATGATTATGCGTATAAAAAATTTATAGATCAGAGTAACTTTTTTGATGCTTTAATAGCGAGCAATATTGAAGGAATGCGAAGTTATATTGATAATGGTTATGATATTAATCACAAAATTTTATTTTTTACTCCTTTAGAAATTGCAGTAAAATTGCAAAATT
>CANDYO010000134.1 GCA_947424995.1 Rickettsiales bacterium
TTTCTGCATCCAGTGTACCAAGCGCTGGGTATAAAATGGCCACAAAAATTTAAGCATATTGATACGATGTAGTGCCTCGCTGCATCAAAACTCTAGGATTTACAAGGGGTTAAGGCCAGCCCCATTCCAAAGTCAAGAACTATATAGATCTGAGGTAAGAAATTGGACACGGATGAAAAGAGTAATGAGTTAGTGGATAAGAAATGAAAGTTGTGTGGATTGGAAAAATAGTTATGTGGTTGTTTGTTTGTGTTATTTTCCAGTTACGAACGTCATCGCGAGCGAAACGCTTCATAGCCACTAGGCTGGAAGCGTTGAGAGCTTAAGATCCAGTAAGACGATTAATCCCGTAGGGATACAAAAATTTATGCAGACCTTTGGTATAGTTATTGTCCTGGTGGCCTACAAAAAATGTTTTCTGCATAGATGCGATAAAGCATTTTTTTCGTTAATAGACGTTCGTAACCGCATTAATAAACTTTTACAGGGATGACGCCGATTTTTGTTTTTAAGCAAAAAATAATTAGAGTTACCTAGAATAATAGTCAGCTCCGTAACTTTCAGTAGCATCAGAAGTGCATTTACCCATTAAATCAGAAAGATTTAATAAATGTATATTAGTATGTATAGCTTTAATAAAATCTACCAGTAGTGGTTGTAAATTTGTGATAGATGACATTTGATCTGGCGTAAACATTGATAGACCTATATTTTGTTGAGCGGCGGTTATGCCAGGCATAAATTGTGAACACACAAAAATATTGCTGCATTGGCTAGTTAGATTAATTAACTGAGAGATTACCTCGGTTTGCTGAGGTGACATAGGTGTAGGAGTTATTGGAAGAGGAAGTATAGATGCAAAATCTGCCTGTATCCCTTCTATTATAGGGATTAATTGCTTTAAAGATTTAGGATCTAGATTAACATCTATATATTGACTAAATGAAGCTAGATTTGCTTGCATAGCTTCAAATCCATTTGCTGCATTAGCGCCCCAAAGAGTGTTTGCAAGAGGAGCTCCTGTCGGTGCAGAATTAGGGTTTGCTGTTACTTCCCAGACTTGTGCAGTAGTTCGTAGGCTAGTTGCTTGAGTCGAGATGTCATTATACATGTTATCTTCAGGTTCAAGACTAGGGTCAGATGGTACTCTCACTGCATCTAAGTTTTTAACTAAACTATTATATAAAGGATCTAAAGCAACAATGGATGTATCTGGACTCGCCCAAGCATCCCAATATGCTGTAGCAGCTTCTTGGGCTTGACCTAATTGATAATCTAAGATTTTAAGTTTTAATAAATTATTGGTATCCTTACATGATTGAGTTGAAAAATTAGAAATTGAATTAAGTGAAATTCTAGCTAATGAATACATTTGGTATTGTGTTGATTTAGCTAACATAATATTTTTCCTTATATTTATTTAATCATGAGTATTCAAGGTTAATATTTATGTGTTAATTAGTAGTTAATTTAAAGATGTTTTTTACTCTAACTAAAATATAGTTATAAAAAAATATTAAGGGATCTTGACAGTTAATAGGATCATACCTATATGTAGATTAAGGAAGATCTATTAATCAATTTAAAGAGAGGGGACTTATGTCTATATCATTTAAGCCGCTTGGTGATCGGGTGGTCATTGAAGCTACAAAGCGTGAAGATAAAACAGCTGGTGGCATTTATTTACCAGATAGCGCAAAAGAAAAACCGATGGAAGGTACCGTAGTTTCTGTAGGTAAAGGTGCTAGAGATAGTCAAGGTAATCTGATACCTATGGAATTAAAAGCTGGCGACCGAATAGTTTTTGGTAAATGGGCTGGTACTGAAGTTAAAATTGACGGTAAAGAGTTATTAATAATGAAAGAATCTGATGTGATGGGGGTATTATAAACTATGGCTAAACAAATTAAAAATGGTTATGAAAGTCAAAGAGCAATTCTTGAAGGTATGGCTATCCTTTGTGAAACAGTAGGAAGTACGTTGGGTCCTAGAGGGAATAACGTTATTATTGGCAAAAGCTATGGCGATCCAAAAATTACTAAAGATGGCGTGAGTGTTGCTAAAGAAATAGAATTAAGCGATCCATACCAAGATTTAGGTGCTAAATTGATGAAATCAGTGGCTAGTAGAACTGCTGAAATTGCTGGTGATGGTACTACCACTTCAACTATACTTGCTTATGCAATAGCTAGTGAAGGCCATAAATATGTTGTGGCTGGAATGAATCCTGCTGATTTAAAACGTGGTATTGATAAAGCGGTTACTATAGTTTGTGAAGAAATTAAAAAGAAAAGCAAGAAAATTAGTTCACAACAAGAAATTGCTCAAGTTGGTACTATTTCTGCTAATAATGATAAAGAAATTGGCGATAAACTTGCTGAAGCGATGGAAAGAGTTGGTAAAGAAGGCGTTATCTCAATTGAAGAAGGCAAGTCTTTTGGTTTTGAACTTGATATCGTTGAAGGAATGAAATTTGATCGTGGTTATCTATCACCATATTTTGTTACTAATTCTGAAAAAATGATCGTTGAACTTGAAAATCCATATATCCTATTATGTGAGAAAAAACTATCTAACTTACAGCAAATGATTCCTTTATTGGAAGCTTTAATGCAAGCGCGTAAGCCATTATTAATTATTGCTGAAGATGTTGAAGGTGAAGCTTTAGCGGCTTTGGTTGTCAATAAATTACGAGTAGGTCTACAAGTTGCTGCTGTGAAGGCTCCAGGTTTTGGTGATCGTCGTAAAGCTATGCTTGAAGATATTGCTGCTCTTACAGGTGGTCAATTGGTTAGTGATGATTTAGGTATTAGCCTTGAGAATGTTACTTTAGAAATGTTAGGTCGTGCTAAGAAAGTACGGATTGGCAAAGAAGATACTACTATTGTTGATGGTAGTGGTGAGAAAGCCGCTATTGATGCGCGTAGCAATCAAATTAGAGCTCAAATCGCTGAAACTACTTCTGATTATGACAAAGAAAAGCTACAAGAAAGATTAGCTAAATTAGTTGGTGGTGTAGCCTTGTTAAAGGTTGGTGGCGCTAGCGAAGTTGAAGTTAAAGAACGTAAAGACCGCGTTGAAGATGCATTGCATGCTACACGCGCTGCTGTTGCTGAAGGAATTGTTCCTGGTGGCGGTGTGACTTTACTTTATGCAACTCGCGCTCTTGATAATGTTGAAGTTGACAATGATGATCAAAGAGCAGGGGTTAACATAGTTCGTAAAGCTCTTTCAGCTCCATTACGTAGGATTGTTTCTAATTCAGGACTTGATGGTGCAGTTGTAGCTGGAAAAGTTCTTGAAAGCAAAGATACTAACTTTGGTTTTGATGCGCAAAAACTTGAATATGTTGATATGATTAAAGCTGGGATTATTGATCCAACTAAAGTTGTACGTACTGCACTTCAAGATGCAGCATCAGTTGCTGGTTTAGTTATTACTACTCAAGCTCTGATTGTTGATAAGCCAGAAGATAATAATGGTGGCGGCAAAATGCCTGGTGGTGGAATGCCTGGTGGAATGGGCGGTATGGGTGGTATGGATTTCTAAATCCTAACTCATATTCTCGTTATACTTAAGAAAAACTCAGGAGGGCAACTTCCTGAGTTTTTTTGTTTGTGATCTCAGTTTCAGTGCATGACATAAAAATTAACAATGTATAAAGACGCCATTTTTGACGTCATCCAGAACGAAGCTGAGCAAAGCGAAGCAAGTGTGGGATCCAGTCACAATTAGATGACCGTAGGTCATACTAAACATACTTTCTAAGAAATCTAAACCTTAGGTTTAGATTTCTTTAGCATTATAATGGCTTTCTACCATGTTTGTTGGTCTAGATTCTACACTTACTTCGCTAATGCTCAGCTGCGCTTCTAAGAATGACGCTAATCCGGTCTTAATTATCAGAAAACGGATTAAGATGAGCGCCGCTATAATCTACCTCATGATGAATTACGGTTCCATCAGCAATGATTGGTTGATCCATAAATACAGTGCCATGAGGGTTAGAGATAGCTCGTAAGTCTGTCCAATGAGTGTTAAGAGTTTGATATAACGATATAGAGTAGGCGTTTGTTCCATAATTAGCTGCAAAAGTTTCGTAACTAGGAAAATTATGAAAGGGATTAAAAGTAAAAACAGTTGAATATCTTGGTGCTTCTACTGTGACCATTTCTGTTATATGGCTTTGAGTTTGATAGCTTTCACTATTAGTCCTTAATAAATGATCAAAGCGTAGGCTATCTAGCATTTGTTGATAGTTATTACCATTACTTTGCCAGACAGCTGAAATTGCAGGGTTGTTAATAGTTAGATGATATAGAGAGCTGTGAATGGTAAGTAGCTGATTAAAATTACTCTCACCATCAGCAAGTGTTTGATAAGATGGATTAGAGTTATATGAATTTTGATCGTGCTGCAGATAAGTATTCCATGGATAGACGTTTTGTTCATTGTTAATTAAGATTATAACTATATTACCGCGAGGGTAGTTAACTGTTGCCATATCTTCCAGAGTATTAGGATGAACTAAAGAGAGCAAAGGAAGTTGGATAAGAGCTGGTTCCACTGCTAGAGGGGCTGAGGTGTTAGCATTATTGTTAGTCGTAGTAGCTATATTAGATTGAGATAAAGTTGTGATAATAGGTACATAAATTGCGCCAACTTGAATATATGGTCCTTCTGGAGGAATTCCTTCAGCTATAATGTTAGTTTGAGATCTAGCTCTATTATTGGTTTGGAGCTGTTCAAATTGGGTTTCTGTTATCTGTGCTCTTATAGGAGGATCAAAGTTGCCAAAGTTTATGAACACAGAATCACCGCTAGCTTTCATATATATTCCTTATTATTTTGTTAAACCTAAATGCTTATACAGAATTTAATTTAATTAGTCAAAAATAATAATTAGCTGATCTGTAGTAATGATGATATAGAGGATATAGAATCTTTGACCTGTGTTGAGGTCAAAGATTGTAGTAATAAACAGTTATATTAAACTCTAACAGTTTCGCGTGGTACGCTTAAAGAATAGCCCGCAGAACGAATAGTTCTGATTAAAGGTGTCTCATCTTCGTTTTCTTTTAAAGCGGTACGTAAGCGATTGATATGAACGTCTATCGTGCGTGGTTCTACTTGGCTATTATATCCCCATACATGGTTCATGATGTGCTCACGGGATAATATTCTACCAGGTAATTCAAGGAAGCATTGCAAAATTTTAAATTCAGTTGGGCCTAAATGGATGGTTTTACCAAATCTAGTAACTTTAAAAGTACCAACATTCATTTCAATATCATGATAGTTAAAGACTTTTTTATTAGCACTAGGTATAGGAGTGGTAGCAAATGATTTTATCTTGCTAACCAATTCACTTGGTACAAATGGCTTCATTATATAATCATTTATGAAAGGATTATTTACTTGAGCAGTTTTGGTAGTTAAAATAATATTTATATTTTTAGTTCTAGATTTAGCTTTTAGAACAGTGCATACATCGGTAGGTTTTAAATTTCCTGGAAGTGCTTCATCAATAATCAAAATATCTGG
>CANDYO010000135.1 GCA_947424995.1 Rickettsiales bacterium
CATAGGATCATTAAGTATATCAATAATAGTCCTACTCGGATCGCTAACTTGTACTTTTATATCATTTCGCCAAACAGATTTTAAACCTATATTATTATTTGTATAATTAACTTTAAGCCAAAATTTAGTTCCTTCTATATCCACATGAAGGTTCCTAACTTTTTTAGAAGTAATGACTATTGTTGTGTTAAAAATCTGTTCAGTAAGATGCCAATATTCTAAGGCGCTCCAACCGGCAATATAGCAAGGAGAAAAAAGCTTACGAGCAATAATCCAACTATCTTCAATTACAGCCTCTGGAGTAGATGATTCGAGAGGAACGGCAATATAAATCCCTCTTTTAATCCTTGTAACCCAGCCACTATTATTAAAACGAGATAATATTATTGAAGCAACTTTAGCATCTATGGCTAATATTTTTGCTGCTTCACTTACAGTAAAGCTATGCTTTGTATTTCGGATAAGTAAGGCTAATTGCTCTCTTGGCTCTTTCTTTATTCCTCTAAGTCGCTTAGGTATATTCATAGCGTTAAAAACCTTACATTACGCATCGTTACTACACTATAAATATACCTGTTATTTTATTTTTTACAATAAAATTATGGATTTAAGACAATTGTTTGGTCTACCAAGTGGGGGTCATTGCAGTATTCAATCATTCAAATCAAAGTACAACAGAAGTTTATATAAAATTTGCTCAAGACGATATAGAAATGCTCCCGAAAGGCATGGTAAAATACTGATGGAGAGATCTAAAAAAACAATAGCATTTGACAGTTGGTATGTTTGTTTGTATTATAGTAAATAAACATACTTTTACTGGTAAAAAAAATGAGCAAACTAGAAATACTGCTTAAAGAAGCTCCAAAAAATGCTGTTATACTGGATAGCTGGCTAAAGCAGCGTCTTATATCTAATAGCTTGAAGCAAAAATATTTGCAATATGGTTGGTTAAGATCTATAGGACGTGGCGCTAGTTATCTAAAAGACAATCTTCCGTCTTGGCAAGGAGCAATAGCAGCAATGCAAGAAGCTGGAGAGAAGCTACATGTAGGAGGAAAAACCGCATTACAGCTTCAAGGCGCTGGGCATTTTATAGCTCCAGAGCTTGATAAGCTATATCTTTACGGAGAGTCAGGGCAAAAGTTACCAGCTTGGTTCCTACAGTATGATTGGCAGCTACGAATACATTATTGCCAAATAGATTTTTTACCTGCAAATTTGGGAGTACAAAATTTGACCCAAGGAGATGGCAAAATATTAAAAATTTCTTCGCCAGAACGAGCTATATTAGAATTGCTTTATCTCGTCCCAAAAGGACAAGGTATCGAAGAGGCATATTATATAATAGAAAATCTAAGCACTCTTAAGTCTGCTCTGCTTCAGGACTTATTGGAATCTTGTAATTCTATCAAAGTCAAACGACTTTTCTTTTGCTTAAGCGAAAGAGTGAATCAGAGCTGGACTAGATTATTAAACAAAGAAAAAATAGACTTCGGCTCAGGCAATAGACAAATAGTTACTGGTGGATATCTTGATCCTACCTATAACATAACTCTACCTAAAAATTGGAAAGATAATGATGAAATACCACTATTTTGATCAAGTACAATTATTGCTGAAGCTTCTGCCATTAACATTAGAAGATCCAAGATTTGCTCTCAAAGGCGGCACAGCGATTAATCTATTCTTTCGTGAGATGACTCGGATGTCAGTAGATATTGATCTTTGTTATTTAAAATTAGAACCTAGAGATGAGACTTTAAAAGAAATAGAAATTGGACTTGAATCAATAACTCGCAATATCAGAAATCAATTTCCTGAGATGCGGGTTGAAACAAAATATACAAAAGACGCGCAAGCCAAAAATATTATAGTATGCCATAATGGAGTTACTGTTAAAATAGAAATAAATCTCATTGTTCGTGGCGCTCTATTTCCTTGTACATCTTTAAATCTTTGCGAAGCAGCAAGCAAGAATTTCAATACTAAAGTTTCAGCTCGCTGTCTTGATTTTGCAGATGTCTATGGCGGTAAAATATGTGCCGCATTAGATCGACAACATCCTAGAGATTGGTATGATTGCTGGGTTCTATTAGAGAATGAAGGAATAACAGAAAATATTCGTAAAGCTTTTTTACTATATTTACTAAGTGGAAAAAGACCAATTGCTGAAATGCTTGATCCTTTGCCCGTAGATCAAAGATTGCTCTTCACCAATGAACTAGAGGGAATGAATGAATTTATCCCTGACTACAAAACGTTAGCAGAAGTAAGAGTAAGATTAACTAAAGCTCTACAGCTTAGTATCACTAAGAATGAACGTTTATTTTTGCTTTCGTTTAAAAGAGGAATACCAGAATGGGAAAAAAGTGGCATTCATGGCTTAGAGGATTTTCCAGCTGTGAAATGGAAATTACTAAATATACAAAAAATGAATTTAGAGAAACATCGTAGTGCGGTGAGTAAATTAAAGCAAATACTGTTAGTATAATATTTATAAAGGGTAGGTAGTGTCTAGGTTCTAGCACAACTAGTTATGAGGAGCTTCTGATAAATGGGCGCAAAACAATTCTTAGGAGTTTTAAATCCTAAGATTTGCCTAGGAGTGTTATTTAAAATATCTGCACTTGAATATTCATTTAAAAATTAATTATAATTTATGTATGACGAAAGAGGAAAGCCATAACTTATGCTTAGCAGAACAGAGATAACCAATCGACAACGTGAAAACTTGTGTAAATTCATGAAAGCAAATAATCTAAATGCAAATTCATGGGCAAAGAAAGCTGGTATTTCAGAAGGGACGATAAGAAATTACTTAAGTGGTCGTAATTCTTCTGTTTCCACTTTAAGCCTAGAGCTTTTAGCGCAGGCGATTGGAGTTAGTCCATGTATGTTATTATGGGATAGTTATTCAGATATCTTAGATAAGAATATTGAAATTTCTATCGAAAATAAATGTAAATCAAAAAATTTTTAATCAGCTTTAAAAAAATTTAAGGCTTGCTCTTCAAACTTCCAAAAAAGATCAACGTTGAGAGAGAAGATTTATGTTTTAATAATGCATTTTCTTCTGTAGGCATATACTTACAAAGGATAAAAGTAATCAAAATAAAGATTTCATTATCTATAAAAAAATTCTAAATAATGAATAGACGATAATATAACTTGTAAACCATTAAGTTATACTTTATGCTTTCTTATTATGACATATGAAAATCTTACACATAAAAAACAGGTACTCGATAGCTTTAGGCCATTACCAATAGCGCTCGTTCAAAATTTAGATGATTGGTTTAAGGTAGAGCTTACTTATACGAGTAATGCCATTGAAGGTAATACCCTTACTCGCCGGGAAACGGCAGTAGTAATTGAAAAAGGGCTTACAGTTGGCGGAAAAAGCTTAAAAGAACACTTAGAAGCTACTAACCACGCTAAGGCTTTGGATTTGGTACATTCGCTCATTAATAAAAAATCATCTCAGCTTGTATCTAAAGACGTACTCGCTATACATTACATTATCTTAAAAGGCATTGATGACGATAATGCTGGTCATTATCGCAACGTTCCTGTTCGTATTTCTGGATCGACCGTGATTACGCCTAATCCTCGTAAAGTCCCCGATCTGATGGATGAGTTTCAATTATGGCTTATAGGTGAGCATGATTTACACCCTGTAGCGCTTGCGAGCGAAGCGCATTACCGTTTAGTAACTATTCATCCATTCGTGGATGGTAACGGACGTACTGCTCGGTTATTAATGAATTTATTGCTTATGATGTATGGCTATCCTCCTGCAATTATCCGCAAGCGTGATCGACTAGCATATATTAGTTCATTAGAAAAAGCACAACTTGGTGGACCAAAGACAGATTACGAAAAAATTATTACTAAGGCTATCGATCGATCGTTGGATATCTACTTAAAGGCGGCAAAAGGTGAATCTGCCATTGCTGACATAGATACAGATAACCTATTAAAAATCGGAGAACTAGCTAATGCAGCTGGAATGACCGTATCAACAATTCGTTATTGGACAAAGGAAGGGTTACTGGAAATAGCAAAAATGACTGAATCTGGATATCAGCTCTACGCACCTGACATGGTACAGCGTTGTGAGCAAATCAAAAAGCTAAAGAGTCAACGATTTACGCTTACGGAAATCAAGCAACAGCTATAGAGATCCTTAAATATATATCTTTATAATGAGAATAAGCACTTAATTTTTAAGAAAGCCAAAAAACAAAAACAAGCTCTTAAGTTTTTTGTTCAAGTAAAAATAATAAATGCTCTTATTAGCGAAATAACTAAAAAACGAAATTAAAGATCGTTCTGTTACCTCAGCACTCAGACCACTAAAGAATTTTTTATCAGTGGTTATAGTATTTTAATATATTGATTAAACCTAGACAAAATTTCTTCAAATTCTATTTGCTTACCAAAATAAATGGCAGATTTTTGTTTAAATACCTCAGCATACAATCTTTTTTTACTATTATTGGCACAAGCTTTTTTCATGGGCAACTATTTCAAATGGCTCTTTTACATCTGGTAATTGATGAAGAAATAACATTAACTATACATCTCCTTAAAAAAATGTTTTGTAGCAACTTTACCATAACTTAAGGCATAATTATTAGCTTTGCTAACATCAAATTTATATAAATTATTTTTTATTTGAGTTTTTACTAAATCAGCATCTTCAGCTAATTTTTCTATATTATTCAGCATATCAACTAATAAAAACTCAGGAGTCAATACATCTGGGAATCCACGATTTAGACGATGAAAATCATAGGTTTTATCGCCTAATTTAAATTGCCCATGTCTTTTTAAGTTATAAACAACTAATTTATTATAAAGCTGAGTTAATCCTAGGCCTAATGAATTATATTGATTCCATGAATATAATAGAAACTTATCTTTATTCAAGAAAGCAGCTACCACGTCTTCATCACTTGGTGGAAGTTTACCGAGTAGTGATAACTTTGGTTTATAATAGATCCCGCCTGATAATTTTTCTAACATCCCCTTAGAGTTAAGAAGAGCTAAATCTCGATCTATGCTATGCGAAAAAGGCAACAACTCTTCTCTGCGGTATACTTTACCGAAATCCAGGTGAGAATAAAGAGTTTCATAATTTTTTGCTTTCATATAGATATGATACTCGAATTCAAAGTAAAATGCATGTTTTTTTATTAAAATTACATGCATTATAAAATAAGAGTCTACAAAAAAATAACCCTAATAAACTAGGTAGATAATATTTTAACTCTATTAAGATGAGATTTTGATCAGTAAACACACATCGCTGTATCACTAAATTTCATATCTTTATAGCGGCTAAATGGAAAGAGTATCTTGACAAACATTGTCTATTGAGCTATATTGAGCTATTATTAATTAGGTTAATAGCTCAATATGGCTCATAAATTATGCTTTCTTATAATCTATCTCAACAAATTTTACTAAAATTAAGGCAAATTAGTAGTAGCTTTGCAGAAAA
>CANDYO010000136.1 GCA_947424995.1 Rickettsiales bacterium
CATATCGTCTTCGCGATGCTCTTCAGCAGTTTGAGGATGATAATCATGAGTAACGTCTCCACTGCAAGCTGAAAGTAACCATAATAAAGCGATCGCACTTAATATTCGTAGCATTTTAATTCTCCGATTAATTGTTAAAGTCAATATATTGTACTTTTACTATTTCGTAGCTTCTTATTCCTCTAGGTGTAACTACATCTACTGATTCACCTTCAATCTTTCCAATTAACGCTTTAGCAATTGGTGATGAAAGAGAGAGCAACCCTTTACTTATATCAGCTTCATAGTCTCCTACTATTGTATAGGTGAAATTTTCTTCGGTATCTTCGTCAATCAACTGAACTGTAGCGCCAAATTTCACAGTAGATCCAGATAACTTAGTAGTATCGATAATTTCAGCGCGAGCGCTTTTATCTTCTAGATCAAGGATTCTTCCTTCGATAAAACCTTGTTTCTCACGAGCAGCATGATATTCAGCATTTTCTGATAAGTCACCCAGCTCTCTTGCTTCAGCAATGGCTTGAATAACTTGTGGTCTTTCCACGCTTTTTAAGATTTTTATTTCTTCTGTAAGGCTTGCATGTCCTTTTACTGTAATCGGAAATCTTTCCATTTCATCCCTCTTTTAATATTTTATTTAAATTTATATTCTTGCAACGAACGAACTGAAAGCTCCGAAATATTCCGTACTTTCTGAATAGATCTCACTAAAGCTTGCGCTCCAGATACAGTAGTAATACAAGTAATTTTATTCATTAATGCAGTTCTTCTAATACTATAGCTATCAACAATAGATTGTTTTCCTTCAGTAGTATTGATAATTAAGTTTATCAGATTATTTTTAATCATGTCAACAATATGTGGTTCTCCTTCAAGAACCTTATTCACTACTTCAATATTATTAACACCAGCTTCTTTTAAAAATTTTGTTGTTCCTTTGGTTGAAAAGATTTTAAAACCAAGAGCTAGAAGATCTTTTGCTAAGCCAGGTGCATGTTTTTTATCAGAATCTCTTACTGAAAGAAAAACAGTACCAGAGAATGGCAATCCAGTTCCACTAGCAATCTGTGATTTAGCAAATGCATCTTCAAAATTATCAGCGATTCCCATTGCTTCACCGGTAGATTTC
This sequence comes from Rickettsiales bacterium, assembly GCA_947424995.1. Taxonomy (GTDB): domain Bacteria; phylum Pseudomonadota; class Alphaproteobacteria; order Rickettsiales; family CANDYO01; genus CANDYO01. The sequence goes on from CANDYO010000136.1 coordinate 1,130, forward strand.
ATTTCAGGTCCTAAAATTATATCTACTCCAGGAAATCTAGCAAAAGGAAATACAGCTTCTTTAACTGCTACATGGTCTCCAGTAAAAGAATACCTAGTTTGCTCATGTAAATTAAAGTCTTTTAAAGTTTTACCTAACATTACTTGAGCCGCAATTTTAGCGACTGGAATGCCAGTAGTTTTAGCTACGAAAGGCACCGTTCTGCTAGAACGAGGATTTGCTTCTAATACATAAATTTTATTATCTTGAATGGCAAACTGAATATTAATTATTCCAATTACATTAAGTGCTAAAGCAATCGCTTTAGTTTGATTGTAAACTTGCTGAATTAAGTCATCATTTAAGGAGTATGGCGGAAGTACGCAAGCTGAATCGCCAGAATGAACTCCAGCTTCTTGAATATGTTGCATAATCCCTGCGACATAAACAGACTGACCATCGCAAATTGCATCAACATCAACTTCAATAGCATCATTTAAGAATGAATCAATTAGGATAGGACCATTATCAAAAAAGTTACGATTTTTATGCACATATTCTTCAAGTGATTTTTTATCAAAAATAATTTCCATAGCTCTTCCACCTAGCACATAAGAAGGGCGAGCTAGAATAGGATAGCCTATATTTTCTGCTTTGCTGTAAATTTCTATTTCGTTGTAGCAAAGAGCGCCGTCTGGTTGAGCAATCTTAAGCTTATTGAGTAGTTGATGAAAACGATCTCTATCTTCAGCTAGATCGATAGTGTCTACAGAAGTTCCTAGAATTTTTACTCCTTCTTGAAGTAGTAAATTAGCTATTTTAAGCGGAGTTTGACCACCGAATTGAACCAATACTCCTAGTAAATTACCCTTTTGTTGTTCTTTATGGACAATTTCAATTACGTCTTCAACTGTAATTGGTTCAAAGTATAGTCTATCTGCGGTGTCGTAGTCAGTTGAAACTGTTTCAGGATTACAATTAATCATAATGGTTTCATAGCCAGCTTCCTTTAAGGCATATACCGCGTGTACGCAAGCATAATCAAACTCAATTCCCTGTCCGATCCGATTAGGACCAGATCCCAAAATAATAACTTTTTGTTTATCAGAAACATTTGCTTCGCATTCACCAGGATTAAACTCGTTACCTTCGTAACAAGAGTACATATAGCTAGTTACTGAATTAAATTCAGCAGCACAGGTGTCTATTTGTTTATAAACAGGTCTAACTCCCGCTAAATGACGTAAGCGACGAATTTCAGGAGCCTTACTACCAGTTAGTTCAGCGATTCTTAAGTCTGAGAAGCCTAACTTTTTAAGGTGAAGCCATTCTGCTTTAGTTTGAGGGATGCCTTGTTTTCTAACCTTATCTTCAGTATCAATAATAATTTTAAGCTGCTCAAGAAACCAAGGATCGTATGAAGTAATCTGATGTAATTCCTCAAGAGAAAACCCTTTTCTTAAAGCTTCTGCAATTAAAAATAAGCGCTCAGGTGAAAGAATTTTTAATTGTTCGATAAGTTGTTCTTTGGTAACAAATTTAGTAATCATTTCCTTTAAGCCACTAGTTCCAGCTTCCATTGAGCGTAAAGCTTTTTGTAGTGATTCAGCGAAGCAACGACCTATCGCCATTACTTCTCCCACTGATTTCATAGAGCTCGATAGCTCAACTTTAGTTCCAACGAATTTTTCGAAAGTAAAGCGTGGAATTTTGGTAACAATATAGTCGATTGTAGGCTCAAATGATGCAGGAGTAGTTTTAGTGCAATCATTCAAGACTTCATTCAAGGTGTAGCCAACTGCAAGTTTTGCAGCGACTTTAGCAATTGGAAAGCCTGTGGCCTTTGATGCAAGCGCAGATGATCTAGACACCCTAGGATTCATCTCTACGATTAGCATTCTGCCTGTTTTAGGGTCAAGAGCAAATTGCACATTTGATCCGCCTGTATCCACTCCAATTTCTCGTAAGATACTAACAGCAGCATTACGCATAATTTGATATTCTTTATCGGTAAGCGTTAAAGCTGGAGCTACTGTAATGCTATCGCCTGTATGCACGCCCATAGGATCAATGTTTTCAATTGAGCAAACAATAATACAATTATCGGCTTGGTCGCGAATTACCTCTAGTTCAAATTCTTTCCAACCGATTACTGATTCATCAATTAATACTTCATGAGTAGGTGATGTATCCAAGCCATAACTAACAATATTAATATATTCTTCTTTGGTATAAGCGATACCGCCGCCGGCGCCGCCTAAAGTGAATGATGGTCTAATAATTGCGGGCAGCCCAACATAATCTAAAGATTCGAGAGCTTGTTCGACGCTACTAACAACTACATTACGAGGACATTCTAAACCAATTTTTGCCATCGCTTCTTTGAATAACTGACGATCTTCTGCTTTTTTAATCGATGGAATTTTTGCGCCAATTAGTTTAACATTATAACGGTCTAAAACTCCATGTTCAGCGAGTCCTATTGCACAATTAAGAGCAGTCTGTCCGCCTACGGTTGCCAAAATAGCATCTGGCCTTTCTTTAGCAATAATTTTTTCAACGAATTCAACTGTAATTGGTTCAATATAAGTGGCGTCAGCAACATCAGGATCGGTCATAATCGTAGCGGGATTAGAGTTGACTAAAATCACTCGATAGCCTTCTTCTCTTAAGGCTTTACATGCTTGAGTCCCAGAATAATCAAACTCACAAGCTTGCCCTATCACAATAGGACCTGCTCCAATCACTAAAATGGAAGATAAATCAGTATTTTTTGGCATATTTCATCTTTATTTAAGGTTTTTATGAGCTATGGCTAAATCAATAAATTTGTCGAATAAATAACTACTATCCTGTGGTCCAGGTGAAGATTCAGGATGATATTGCACTGAAAATACAGGCTTGTTTTTCAGAGCTATACCTTCTATCGAATTATCGAATAAAGATCGGTGAGTTACATAAGCAAAGTCAGGTAAAGTTGCCTCATCGATAGCATAGCCATGATTTTGGCTAGTTATTTCTACTTTGCCATTTTCTAAATTCAAGACCGGGTGGTTAGCGCCTCGGTGTCCTTGTAGCATTTTATTAGTCTTAGCGCCGATCGCCCAAGCGAGTAGTTGATGTCCTAAGCATATACCAAATAGCGGTATATTGCTCTTGATAATTTCTTGTAATAACGGAGCGGCATGAGCGGCTGTAATTTCTGGATCACCAGGGCCGTTAGATAAGAACACTCCATTAGGTTTATGCTCTATAATTTCAGCAAAGCTGCTAGTTGCTGGCATCACTATAATATCACCAGATCTAGAATAAAGACAACGAAAAATATTATCTTTAGCACCATAATCAATTGCAACAATTTTGCATCTTTCTTGTGGTTTATGTTGATGATTAGGCCATTCATTTCTTTGGTAAGGATAACTACTTGCGCAACTTACTTTAACGGCTAAATCATCTTCATCGTATTTAGGGGAAGCTTTAAGCTGTTCAAATAATTGGTCATAATTTAATTTAGTTAGGTTATCTGCATGGGCTATCAAAACATTTTGAGCGCCGCTATCCCGAATTCTTCGAGTAATAGCTCTAGTGTCAACGCCAGTAATGGCTGGAATATTATATTTGGTTAGCCAGTCAGATAAATTATATTGAGCTCGGTGATTAGATTCTGAAGTGATTTGATTGCGCAAAATAACTGCTTTGGCAACCGGTGCTTTGGATTCGTAATCGTCAACATTACAGCCAACATTTCCTATGTGAGGAAAAGTAAAGTTAATAATTTGATTGCAATAAGAAGGATCGGTAATAATTTCTTGATAACCGGTCATTGAAGTATTAAAACATATTTCACCAATAGCAATATTTTTAGCTCCAGCCCCTTGACCGAAATAGACATCTCCATTGCTAAAAATTAAAACCGCATTTAAATCTTTAGGTAATTTGGAGAAATCTTTGAGCATAAAAATCATCTTAAAATTGGGTACAAAAAAATCCTGGATGAGCATCGCAGGACTTAAAATTTTTTAGATATAAACAACAAAATTCTAACTCTGATACTAGGTAAGTTGTTGATCAAAGTCAAGAGATAAAAATTCTGAAATATAGTAGTATATAGAGCTTTTATTATAGGTAAGTATTAAATATCGATTATATTATTTATTTTTTATTTTTTTTAATCAAAGGTTGACGGGTTGGTTAATTAGTGTGTTAGAATTTATTGATAGAAAAATAAAAGATATAATTAACTATGAAAGAATATAATAGGAAAATTCTTGAGAATGCTAAATTATTT
>CANDYO010000137.1 GCA_947424995.1 Rickettsiales bacterium
CGTTATTTCTAATTCTGTCGAAGGTATCTGATATATTGATGGACATTGTTATTCTCCTAACATAATTAACTTATAACGCTCTATGACTTTAACATTCCTTACATGAATTTTTCTATTAAAGTCGCAGAACTAAAAATTCCTATCTTGGCCACAAGCAACCGAGATTTATGGAATCTTTTTCGGACCGATCTGCTCTAAAGTTTATAGAGTTACCTATCATGAAAACAGGCTTCCAAGATTCCCGCTATGCGGTTAAATTTAGATTCTAGAACGCAGCAAACAATAACATAAATTCATTAATAATGCAACCAGATACTAATAAGTTCAGCAATTCTTACTGCTATTTTTTGGCAATTACTCCGAAACGAAGGATCATATCCCTTCATTTATCAAAGAAAAGAGAAAACTGTAGATTTAAGCTATTGGTATGTCCATTCGAAAGTCATTGAGAATTTATTAAAGAACTGGTTTAATAAAAGCTTAAGGTGTGCTGTCTATGCCAAAAAAATAGATCAAAAAATATGAGTTCATAAGTTCATGTTGTAAATTTAATTTAAGACTTCTGAAGGAGTAAGGGCTAACATGCATGGCAATAATCTCTATAAGGGTTCATTCATATAGTTATTAAGTTAAGCCTTCCTTGCAGTGTAACCTGCAAGGTCTTTTTATTGAAACTAGACAAAAATTGTTATATCAGTTATAATTAGGGCTAATTAATTTGATTTTTATTAACATAATAAGTTATAGATCAGCTAAGTACTAAGAAGAAAGAATAATAATTATGAATAACATTATTGCTAGTATTCAATCTAAATTAGATCATCCAATAAAATATAGAGTAGTATTTGATGTGGATGATGTCCTTTGTTGTAGTCCAATGAGTTTAGACTTCGATCTTAAACATAATAAAGAGAGTTTTTTTAAAAAAAAGGTTGAGCAATATCCTGGTTCAGTGACCATTTACTGGACACATAAGGATTCAACTTACGTACATTTTTTTTATCCTAATTTAGATAGGTTACTTTTATCCATATTATCTTGGGATAATTGGTCTGTTGATTTTTTCTCTTCTGGTGTTAAAGAGAGGAACGAAGAGGTAATACCAAATCTTTTGAAGCAGATTCTCTCTAAGTATAGTAATGACTTTAACGATGTTTATAAAACAATAATTGACTCTGGTAGGTTAAGAATATTTTCTCGTGATCATATGGTTAAAGGGAATAGTGAAATTTCTGGTTATGAAACTTTTGGTCAACATAAAAAAGATCTAACCATAGTATCGGATGATATAGCAAATACTATATTGATTGATGATGATCGTACTTATGTGGTTAGTAGTCAGTATCCTTTTATTTGCACTTCTTATTCTGCTTCTAGTGAATTTAAGAATCATTTATGTTATGAAGAAACAGAACTTTCTAGAACATTATTTGATCCCTCTAGAAATGCTGAATACATACTAGGAATATTATTGTCTTGTAAAGAGAAACTTGATAATAAAGAAGCATTATCCTTAAGAGAATCACTAGATATTAGTCTCAGACATAATGGAGAAACTTTAGAATCCCCTGAAAGGAGAGAATCTACACCATGGTTTCTTCATCCTACCACAGAGTTGGATAGATATTGGAATAATGGATCTCCGGAAAATACAGCATTTTTTAGACTTATGAAAAAATGGATTGAAGAAGGGGAAAAATATTGGCTAAATAATTTTATTTCCATCCCATAATTTTTTTATTACTTATAGAGCGGGTATGGATTATAAAGTATTAGTATCTGATTTTTTAGCTTACAAAATAGGTTTAATATGAAAAAGCTATCATATTCGTCTCAAATGTTGCCAGGCATTAATTATGCAGATTTGGTTAATGAATATTTTGAAGATGATGGGTTAGTTGATTTAGAGTATGAAACAAAAAAGAATCTGTCAGATCTTGTGATAAGTGTAAAAGAAATCTTACAAGATGCTAATATGATTATTGTTCATGAGTTTATGATAGCGCATCTTTCAGCTTATTTAGGCTTTATATCTGTTGCTAGTCTTGGGCTAAAACATGCTAAAGAATTAGAAAATCTTCTTGTAACCATAATTTATAGAGAAGCTAAAGTAGCTTATGAATTGTTTTTACAATTTCCGGTCAATTCTAATAAAGTAGAGCTTAATATTAAGAATTTAGAAAAGATACGCATAATTGCTCCTGGTAGTATTATTGCACAGACAGTTAGGTTAGGGCGGATCATACATGATGCAATGGAGGAGTTACAATATAATCGAGGATTTCAAACCTCTAAACAAACTGAATTATTTGCTCCAGCAATGCCATTTATGGTGTTACTTAGAACAAAATGTGATTATTTGCTTCGCGAATTTAAAAAATATGGAGATAGTAAATCAATATTATACCATATAAATCAAACAGCATTGCAAATAGGTTGGCTAATAGGTTATTATTCTCATCTAGATAATAAAGATGATTTAGCAAAATATATTGATTATGCATGTCCCGTTATGAAAATATATATTGATAGTGGAGAAAAATACTTAAAATTACCGCTTAAAAAGATGCGTCAATTTATACGGAATGAAAATAGATAATATTTTGTTTTTTTGGACATTTAGATCTTTTCTTATTTTATTAGAAATTATTCTAAACTATTTGTTCGATTGAGTGTGTCCACATCAGTCCAAAAGTGTTGATAGATCAAGCTGTTTTAGCAGTCGCGTTATTTCTAGATCTTTAGAATCAAACGCAAGATATGTTAAGTCATAACACTTGACTTGAAGTATAATGCATCTTATAATAGTCATTATAGCTTATTATGATTCTTATAAAGGACGAAATGAAAGCCCCAGTTAATTTACCCATTCCAGCAATAAAAGCTCTACATAAAATAGGCCAAGATATTAATGATGCTAGACGTCGCCGTCGAATTAGCATTGCGTTGATGGCTCAGCGTGCTAGTGTATCGCGAGCAACAATTGGAAAAATTGAAAAAGGTGATTCAACGACATCGATTGGTGGTTACGCATCTGTGCTATTTGTACTAGGAATGATCAATCGTTTAAATGATTTAGTAGATAGTGTACATGATTTTGTTGGTCGTAGGCTTGAAGATGAAAAGTTGCCACAAAGAATTCGCGCTCCTAATAAAAAAAGCGAGAATAATAATGAATAACAAAGAAGTCATTGTTTCGATTTCACTAGGAGGTGAAGATGTACGTGTTGGTAAATTATGGTTTCATGTTCGTGGGGGTCGAGAAAGCACAACTTTTGAGTATGATAAGAAATGGTTAGAACATCCTGAAAAATTTTCGCTTGAGCCTGCTTTAAACCTCACAGAAGGAGCATTTCATACAAAACAAGGAATAAATATATTTGGAGCGATTGGAGACTCAGCACCAGACCGTTGGGGGCGTATTTTAATGAGGCGAGCTGAAGCGATCAGGGCTAGAAGTCAAAATACACTACCTTCGACCTTATTTGAAATTGACTATCTCTTGGGGGTAAGTGATGAGGCTAGGCAAGGTGCATTACGCTTCTCAATACCACAGGATGAAAATGTATTTTTAGCACTAAAACAAAAAACCAGCATTCCACCTTTAATTGATTTGCCAAATTTATTATCAGCCACAGAGAGATTTATTGAAGATAACGAAAGCGCTGCAGACTTAAGACTTTTATTGGCACCTGGTTCATCACTAGGTGGTGCACGTCCAAAAGCATCTGTTCGTGATAAAGATGGCAGCCTTGCGATTGCTAAATTTCCTAGAAAAGATGATGAATTTAATGTTGTTATTTGGGAGACGGTCGCTCTTACTTTAGCCAAAAAAGCTGGCATAAAAGTGCCTTTATATAGGTTAGAAACCATTCTTGAAAAGCCGGTATTGATTATCAAAAGATTTGATCGTAAAGATAAAGGGCGAATACCTTTTCTTTCAGCTATGAGTATGATAAGTGCGCTAGAAAATGAACAGCATAGCTATCTTGAAATAGCTTATGCTTTGGCTCAAAATGGTGCTGCTCCGAAAGAAGATATGACAGAGCTTTGGCGACGTATTGTTTTTACTATAATGATTTCAAATACTGATGATCATTTGCGCAATCATGCTTTTACTTATGAGCGTTATAAAGGGTGGAGATTGTCACCTGCATATGATCTTAATCCAACGCCAATAGAAATAAAACCGCGAATATTAACAACAGCTATTGATTTTTATGATACTTCGGCTTCATTAGAAACGGCGCTATCTGTTATAAAGGAATTTAGATTAACAAAGGAAGATGCTCTTCAAATAATTAAAGAAGTCAGATCTGCTGTGATGCAATGGAGAGAAGTAGCATTTGGATTTGGGCTATCAAAGCGAGAATGTGATGCTATGTCCAGTGCATTTGTATATGAAGTAAGATAATGTTTTGTATTTCACTATTTTTTTTAACTTAAATAATTAATAGGTGCACAAATTTTAGCTCTTTTAGGCAATTTGAAGCACATGATTTGTATTTTATTGGGTGAAACTACATAAGCGGGTAGAACACGCTGCTGATTATTAATCTCCTAATGTTTGTGTAGGGAGCGAAGGCAGAATGCAGAAGAAGAAGTGAGTCGCCAAGCTAGAGTAACCGCTGTAAACGATAATTGACAGACAAACTAATTTATGTGAAAATAACTTATGTTTTGTATACAATCGTAAATATATTTTTTAATCCAGAGTTATGAATAAACTCTATTATTGTTATAGAGAAAAACAGCAAAATCAAGATAAGTCAGTTGAACAAAAATTGTGACGTTAGTTTTAATTATTCGGATGAAGTTTGACTACACATTTATAACTAAGTTAGTGAGCTTGATTAGGTTAAGTAAAATAAATACATATAAGGATATCAAAGCTTAAGCTTGATTCGGATAAGACTTATTTTTACTGTTTTATCATTGGCTGTAAGATAGGCGATTTGGTGTATTGTTAAATCAATTTAATTAATAATGGAGAATAATATGAGAGATAAAATTGTATATGAGAATACCCAATGGTTTTTTGAAAGAAATGGAGAAAGAACATTAATAAGGGAAGAAAATTTTCGTAATTATATTCATTGGGCCCTGAAACAAATTTTGTTTGAATATGCTTGGAACTCAGATGAACACACACATTTAATGAGTTTTTTTAGATATTTGCGTGGATTAGATAGCGAAAGAGCTAGAGAAGTGGTGCGAATTGAGAAAAAAGGTTATATCTCATTGCTTGAATATCTTGAGCAACTTGAGAAAAAAGGATTTTATAACGAGATAGATATCGAAGGAGATTATTCCGATGATTCTGATAATGAACCTGAATATAATTTAAATGGGGTTCTACACCGGAATCCCAGATTTTTTTGATTTAACTACTTTTA
>CANDYO010000138.1 GCA_947424995.1 Rickettsiales bacterium
AATACAGAATTTTTTAACTATTAATTAATGTATATAAATGTTGTATTATTCAAAGATTGAAAACTTTATTTAAAGATTAAAAATTAAGTAATAATTCTTATCGCTTGCTAAGTTGTGAGCTATTTTGTTAATATAGTTAGAGGTTCAGTACATGACATAAAGGTTATCAATAGCAACTGGAAATAGATTTAGGTTATGAATAATTTGTTAGGTCTTGAGAATATTCAAGATTTTTTGCGAGGCATAGATAAATTTTATAAGCAATTTAGTTATAGGCAATTAACTGATAAAGTTGCTTGGCAAGAGGGTTCTACTAGGGTTATTGATTATAGCTGTGAACCTAAAACAGAATTGCCTATTTTATTTTTTATTCCATCATTGGTTAATAAATCATATATTCTAGATTTATCTGAAGAAAATAGCCTATGTAAATATTTTGCCAAGCTCGGTTATAGAGTTTATTTACTTGATTTCTCTGAGCCGCTTGAGAGTGAGTTAGCTATGAGCTTTCTTGATTATCAAGAGCGAATAGAAAGAGCGATAGCTGAGGTTTGTCAGCAAGATAAAGTGGTTACTGTTGGCTATTGTTTAGGGGGGCTTTTCTCTTGTGCAATTAATTCTAGAAAAAAAGCTAATTTAAGCGGGCAAATTTTGATTGCAGCTCCGTGGAATTTTACTCATCTTCAGCAAATTTTCGGACTAAATAATCCTTTGGTATTTCATAATTTAATTTCAATGAGTGAAGGTTTGGATAAAATTTCACCGGTATTGATTCAGTTATTTTTCTCTTCCATTGCTCCTGGTAGAATCTGGGATAAGTTTTGTCAATTTTCTACCATGCAAGATGGGAAGGAAATAAATAAGTTTTTAGCGATAGAACAATGGGTTAATGATGGGATTAGCTTGAGCAAAAAGTTTGCTTTAGAAAGTCTATCAATGATAATGAATAACTCTCTTCAAAGCAAAGAATTTAAATTAGATGGGCAACCGATTGCTTTAGAAAATTGCTATGCACCTTGTCTATTTATTAATGGGAGCGAAGACAAAATTGTGCCAGTTGATTCATCAATGCCACTATATATGCTATTACCTAATAAGGAGATGTTAGTTGAAAAAACAGGCCATATTGGTTTGATAGTTAGCAAATTAGCTAAAGAAAAAATATGGCCTAAAATGGAGCAATGGTTAAGTGAGATTTAGTTGGTTGTGGAAAAGTAGTCGACTGTTAAAAAGTTATTCTTTTCCTTAAAGCAAAAATGGGCGTCACTCTTGAGCGAACGAAGTGAAGCTCGAGAGTCCAGATTAAATCTCTTAAAACTCTAGAATTTTCAATGATTTAAAAGATTTCAACTGGATTCTCGCACCCAGCAAGAGCTGGTGGCAAGAATGACGCCGATTTTTGTTTTAAGACAAAACCTCTATCCCTGGTAAGTCTTTGCCTTCTAGCCATTCTAGGAATGCTCCACCGGCAGTGGAGATATAAGTGAATTGATCGAATAAACCTGATCTAGTTAAAGCTGCTACCATGTCCCCACCACCTGCGATGCTAATTATTTTTCCAGAATTACTAAGCTTAGCAATTTCTCTAGCAATATGAGTAGTTCCAACCGAGAAGGGGAAATATTCAAATACTCCTAGCGGTCCATTACATATAACTTGGCTGCAATTTTGTAAGAGATGATTAACTTTAGTACTTGTTGCAGGGCCAATATCTAGGATCATTTGATCTAGTGGAATATCAGTAATATTTACTACTAAGTTAGCAACATGTTCAGAGATTTCTTTAGCGACTACTACATCTTGAGGTAAAATTATTTGACAATTTGTAGCTAAAGCCTTATCAAGGATGGATTTTGCGGTATTGAGCAAATCAGGTTCATATAAAGATTTACCTATTTCATAGCCCTGACTTTTTAGAAACGTATTGGCCATAGCGCCACCAATTACTAAATAGTCAACTTTATTGAGTAAATTATTAAGCAAGTCAAGTTTGGTTGAAACTTTGCTGCCACCGATAATGGCCATCATTGGTTTTTGAGGTTTTGATAAATATTGTTCTAGATTTTTAATTTCAGCAGTGAGTAACAAGCCAGCAGCATTGGGTAAAATTTTAGCAATGCTAACAATTGATGCATGAGCTCGATGTGAGCAGGAGAATGCATCATTGATATAAAAGTCAGCAAGCTTAGCTAGATCTCTAGCAAATTCAGGATCATTATTTTCTTCGCCTGGATAGAATCTTAAATTCTCTAATAACAAGATTTGTTTTGTTTGAAGATTTTTAGCCATTTGTTCAGATTTTAAGCCAATTGCTTCAGAGCAAAATAAAACTTCCTGGCCTAATTTTTTACTTAATACTTTGCTTAAAAACTCTAAAGAATATTTAAGGTTAATAGTGCCCTTAGGTCTACCAAAATGAGAGGCAATAATAATTTTAGCATTTTCTTTTAAGAGATATAGAATAGTGGGGATGATTTTATCAATCCTGGTATCATCAAGAATTTTTCCATCTGATACCGGTACATTTAAATCGACCCTAAGCAATACTGCTTTATTATTATAATTATACTGCTCAATTGTGCGCATAAAGCTATGATTTCTCCATACTTAGTGTAAAAACTATCTTTATTATAGTAAAATTTACAGTTAAGTACAGTATCATATAATACTGGAATATCTATGATGTTACTCCTGAATCAAGATTAATAGATAATACATATTCACCTAACATTGTATGTTTTAAATGTCTAGTTGATATCGATAAAGAGGTAATATATATCTAAATCTTTAATAAGTCAACGATTAATTAATAATAATTAACTATTGCGAAGCTGATTATGCAAATAAAATAGCTTGGTAATGCTTAGCATCCTTAAATAAGGATGCTTTTATACCAAGCTTATTCTACAAAAATATTAGTTTAACTAATTTTAAGCTAACAGTTCTTTTTTAACATGATTCCATAGGAAATATAATACAACTGCCAGTACAATGCACTCCAGGATAAGATGAGGCTATTGGATCATCGTATAAACCATTACCTTGAGCCATGTATGAATAGAACTGCATGCCACCACCACTAGCAGACATTGTTGCGTGAACTACATCTGTTAGATCGTCTCCATTGGTATCGATTACAATTACAGCTTCGGTACTATGAGGTACATATGTTTTATTTACCAGAATAAAAGTTCCGTCTTCTTGAGAAACGTAAGAAGAAAAATAATATACGTAAGGGCTTACGCTAGTGATATCTTTTCCATCTTCTAATACTCCTGATTTACCATCTTTAGTGATGCTCATAGGAAATATTGCTTTGTTATTATTAAGGTAAGGTAAGGCATCATTATTATCTGGATAATCGTCATAGGTTAATTTAAAACTACCGTCACCATTTGATAAATAAGATGTCATACCGATTAATCTCGGTGCAGACCCAAGATAACTCATTTGTAATACGTCCATCTTATTATCGCCATTGACGTCCAGCGGTAATATATAGTAATTAGAAGTAGAGGTAGAGTAATAACTATTTACAGTAGTAAATGTTCCATCTCCTTGAGATAAGTAAGAAATAAATTCAAGCAGCGACGATGGTGAAGATATCACTTGTAGTAGGTCTTGTTTGCCGTCTGCATTTATATCCATGGAGAGCAATTTAACAATTACATAGGTTTGAGTAGAGCTACTAGCTATAGGCTTAAATGTTCCATCCCCTTGAGATAGATAAGAAACAAAATTCATATAGCCTTTATTATTCCAAGCTTGTAATACATCTTGCTTACCATCTCCATTTATATCCATTGGAAACATATCTATGTATGAGGTTGGATATCCAGTGTAATTAGTAGATACTGGAGAAAAAATTCCATTACTTTGAGATAAATAAGTGTTAAAGCTTAGAGTGGAATTATTAATATATACCTGAAGCACATCTGACAGCCCGTCTCCATCTACATCCATTGAAAACATTTTTATAGATGTGGAAACTGTATCATATTTACTGGCTACATACTTAAAAGTTCCATCACCATTAGATAAATATGTATCAAGGCTCATTTTACTGCTGCTAGTTATTGCGTGTAATATACAGGGGGTTTTACTCATGATATGCCTCATAATTAAATATATTTATTACAAGAAGCGCTCATCGCTTCTTAATAAGATTTAAGATAATTTTTTTCTATAAAATAGAAAATTGCGATACAATAAAGCGTATATATTTATAGAAAATCTTCCTATAGCCACTGAATTTATTCAACTTGGCATATTGGTTAACATTACTAAATCAATTGCAAAGAGTAAAGCGCTAATTTCTATTCATCAATTAATGATTATTAACTGATAATTGTGCGAATAATTTAGCAATATCTAACATTCTACAAGAGAATGCCCATTCGTTATCATACCAAGCAACCACTCGACAAAAGCGTTTATTTAGTACCTTAGTTTCGAATGGATCGAATATTGAACTATGTGGGTTATGGTTAAAGTCTATAGAGACTAGTTTTGCAGGAGCGACAGTTAGGACGTTATTACTATTAGCAGCAATCAATTGATTGATTTCTTCAACACTAGTGTCTCTTGAGCTAGTGAAACATAAATCAATCATTGAAACATTAGGAGTAGGGACTCTTACCGCCGAGCCATCAAGTTTACCAGCAAGTTCTGGTAGCACTAGGCCTAAGGCTTTTGCAGCTCCGGTAGAAGTTGGAATAATTGAAACGGCAGCAGATCTTGCTCGACGTAAGTCTTTATGACTACCATCTAAGATGCGTTGATCATTAGTATAAGAATGAATGGTGGTCATGAAGCCTGCTTCAATGCCAATATGATCATTTAAAACTTTAGCTACTGGGGCTAAACAATTGGTAGTACATGAACCGATTGAAATGACTTGATTCTCAGCTTTTAGTGCTGAGTTATTTACGCCATAAACAATGGTCGCATCAGCATCTTTGCAAGGAGCAGAGACGATAACTTTTTGAGCACCTGCTATAGTTATATGATTTAAGCTAGAGGCCTTATCATTAAACTTACCAGTACATTCAAGCAGAATATCTACATTTTGCCAATTAAGTTTATTAAGATCACGCTCTTGTTGAAGAGGAATTTTTTTATCATTAATAATAAGTTGATTGTCTTTAAAAGCAATATCACCAGGGAAAGTTCCATGGACTGAATCATATTTTAATAAATGAGCATGTTCTTCTATTGAAGCTGGGCCATTTACTGAAAGAATATTAAATTCATCTTGACGTTTTAATTCGAAAATAGCTCGTAAAACGCAGCGTCCTATTCTACCGAGGCCATTAATTGCGATGTTTATAGTCATATAATTACCTTAATTTTTATGGGCAGTGTAGCATAAAAGAGCTC
>CANDYO010000139.1 GCA_947424995.1 Rickettsiales bacterium
CAGCTTGATCAATTAATTCCCATGCTCGCCTTTCTGGAGGGTTCTTAAAACTACTCCCACTAGTTTTACTTCGAATAGGTTGAGTAGCTTCTCTTTGTTGTTTTATTTGTTCGATTCTTTGCTCAATCGCTAATTTATTACCAGGAGTAACTTTCAAATAAGCTTTAGTAAAAATCAATTCTTCACTTAAACTATTACAGCGATATTTAAAGCCACAAGCTTCTTTATCTATAAGAATTAAATTGCCATGCTTATCAAGCGCTTCAAGCTTAATCAAACTATTAGCTATTTCACCACCATACGCACCTGCATTCATTGCTAAAGCAGCACCAATAACTCCTGGAATACCGCTTAAATATTCTAAACCAGCCAAACTATTATCAGCGCAATATTTACTAACATTTACATCTAAAGCCCCTGCTCCAACCATTAACTCTTCTTGGTCATGACTAATGTCAGTAAAATTTCTTCCTAAACGAATTACCACACCTCTAATACCGCCATCACGAACTAGTAAGTTAGAACCAACCCCTAAGACCATACATGGTATCTCAGCAGGCTTTTCTCTAAGAAAATGAGCTAAATCTTCAACGTTTTCTGGCTTAAAGAGCACATCAGCAACGCCACCTACTCCAAACCAAGTAACACTAGCTAACTGAAAATTTTGTCTATAACTGCCACGAACTTTGGGTAACTTATTTATAATATCATTCACGTAAAGTCCCTTTAGTAGTCTTAGTTACTGCTTCAATGATATTTTGAGATAATTGATCAATTTCTACTTCTGATAATGTACGGTCAAGTGCTTGGATAGTAACACTCACTGATACAGATTTCTTACCTTCATCAATGTTCTTGCCAGCATAAATATCAAAAACATAAGCATTCTTAATGAGCTTCTTATCAACTTGAGTTACCGCTCTGGTAATAGCATCAACTAAAATCTCTTTATCTACAACAAAAGCAAAATCACGCTCTATCATTTGATAATCTGATACTTCTAAATTACCTTTAGAGCCATATTTTGATTTAGGAAGCGGAACATTATCTAAAAACAATTCAAAACCAACTGCGCTATGATCTAAGTCATATAACTTAATAATTTGTGGATGTAATTCACCAAAATAACCAATAATATTTTTCCCTAAAGTTAACGCAGAACTACGTCCTGGATGATAATATTTCGGCAAATTATTAGTCTGATATTGCAATTTACTAGAATCAAGCCCCATTTCATTTAAAATCATCAAGATATCTTTTTTACTATCAAATACATCAACTAAACGATGATCTCCATAAGGATTACGTAGTTTATTATAACCACTACGCAGACCTGTTAAACTTAAAATTTGTTGATCAGGCTTAACTCCAGAGAATATAGACCCCAATTCAAATAAAGCTACATTATGTATTCTTCGATTTTGATTTTTTTCGACCGCTTCTAATAAATTAGCTAAAATGCTAGGACGCATATAATCAAGCTCAACACTGATCGGATTTTTTAAGTAAAGTTCATCTTTTAACTCACTGAATAAAGCAGCTTTTTTAGAACTCATGAACGACCAAGTTACTACTTCATTTAAACCTAAGCTTGCAGCGAATCTACTAATGCGATAAATAGCGCGTTGTTTAAAATCTAAAATAGTTTTGAATGCATCTCTATCTGGCAGAGCAATAGCCTTAATATTTTCATAACCATCTATACGAGCTATTTCCTCAACCACATCTTCTTTTGCCGTTATATCATGACGCCATGATGGTACGATCAGCTCTAGCTGTTCCCCTTTATCCTTAACTATAAAACCTAAATCAGCAAGAATCTTTTTAACATGATTTTTATCATAAGCTATACCAACTCGTTGCTGCAGCTCTATAAGAGGAAAAACTATTTCAGTGGCTTTATACTTAAAATTATCCACAAGGATAGGATCACTGACTTCTCCCCCACAAATTTCAATAATCATTTGAGTTGCCAGGTCTAAAGCTAAATTCATAAACTCTGAATCGACTTGGCGTTCAAATCGATATCTAGCATCAGTATCTACTTGGTGAATACGCCCTGTTTTAGCAATATTATCAGCATCGAATAAAGCTTGCTCAAGGAAAATATTTTTACTAGCCAAACTTACTCCGGTAGTTTTTTCTCCTATAATTCCAGCAATTCCTATAACTTTATTATCATCAGCAATAACTACTTCACCATCATTTAGCTTATAAGTTTTATCATTTAAAGCTACTAGCTCTTCTCCAGCTACAGCTCCTCGTACTTCAATTTTAGTGATTAAATCTGCATCAAATACATGCAAAGGCCTACCATAAGCAAAAGTAAAATAATTGGTAATATCAACTAAAGCAGAAATTGGTTTTAAACCTATAGATTTCAAAATGTCTTGCAACCATTTAGGACTAGCAGCATTTTTTACTCCCTTAAAATAACGCCCCGTATATCGCAAACAATAAGGATTATTAATTTCAACTGTGATTGGAGATATAAAACTACCCTGTTGATGGCTGCTCTCAAGCTGTTTTAATTTACCAAGACCGCTGGCAGCTAAATCTCTAGCTATACCATAAACACCTAAACAATCGCCTCTATTAGGGGTAATTGAAATATCAACGAATACTTCATTTAGTCCATGACTAGTAGCAAAAGAATCGCCAACTTTATAATTCTCACCTAATTCTATTATTCCATCAGAATCTTCACCTAAATTTAACTCAGCACTTGAGCAAAGCATTCCACAACTATCAATATTACGAATTTTAGATTGTTTGATTTTAAGTCCATTGGCAGGAATTTCAGCCCCTATAGGAGCTAAAACAACTTTAATCCCCGCTCTAGCATTAGGTGCTCCACATACTATTTGAAGAATTTCCTTGCCATTATTAACCTTACAAATCCTTAGTTTGTCAGCTTCAGGATGAGGATTTGCCTCAATTATCTCGGCAATGATAAAAGCTTTATAAATATCTTCTTGATTAACAACCTCTTCAACTTCCAAACCTATTTGGGTTAGTTTATCGATAATCTGCTCAACTGTAGCATCTGTTATTAGAAATTTTTTAAGCCAAGAGATAGTAAATTTCATTATTATAATCCAATTTTATTTATGTATATTATTTGTAATTAGGCGTATCTAAGCGCGTCATCCCTGACGAGTAAAAACTAGGTTTTGCCTAGTTTTTATGAGATCGGGGATCTCGTGAGGAAATAAACTCCTGAGATCCCCGGTCGCGCTGCTTTTCAAGCAGCTTGCCAGGGATGACGCGTTTAACTCATCAAGGATGATGACATCGTATCATCTCAAATCGCTATAGCCTTTATTTCATTTTCATTGTTATTTAAAGCATCATATCTGGTGCTTATAATCTGTAATTCCCTAGAATTAATTGCAAAAGTATTTTTTACTACCAGATCCATGTAATACACCGCATTTTTTGTAGCTGCTAGTGCATTCTTAGTCGCTAAAAAACTACCTAAAAATACTGCTGAAAATAAATCCCCAGTACCATTCACTGGAATTTTAAAATTATATTCTTTGGTACCAATAATATGCTGATTAATTCCATCTGAAACAAAAATATCTAAATCATTACCAGATATTTTAAGCCCCTTAATGCCAGTTATTACTACTATTTTGATATCTCGATTATGAAAATATTCAGCTACTTGCTTTAAGTTTTGAATCGATTTAATTTCAATACCAGCTAGCATTTCTGCTTCAAATTGATTGGGAGTAACTATATCTGCTCGCAAACTCATTTTAAAAAATTCAACTACTTCTGGTTTGACGAAGCAATTATTATTACCCATAACCGGATCACATAGGTAAATGATTTGCTTATTTTTAGCTTTAAATCTTTCAACAGTTTCCATAACTTCAAGACAAGTATCTTTACTACCCATATAACCTGAAATAATTGCCTGGCATTTATTAACTACACCAATCACTTCTATAGCACTAATTAAGCGCCTGATATGTTCTCTGCTAAAAACATCGCCACACCAATTATCATAACCAGTATGACTAGAAAATTGAACTGTATTTACTGGCCATACATCATAGCCCATCGATTGCAACGGGTAAACCGCTGCTTTATTACCAACGTAACCATATACAACATGCGATTGAATAGAAAGAATTCCCATTTTTTATCTCGATAATCCACTAATTAAACTTGGGGTATCGAATAACGAAAAGCCATAATGGCTAATCCAACGCATATCTGGTTCAAACAGCTTACGCACATCGCTAATACCATATTTAAGCATCGCTATCCTATCAATACCCATACCAAAAGCAAAACCTTGATACTCATCAGGGTTAAGCCCCACATTTTCAATAACTTTGCGATGAACCATCCCACAACCAAGAATTTCCAACCACTTATCACTTGAACCTATTTTAATTTCTCCATTTTCTAGTCTATAACCAATATCAACTTCAGCTGAAGGTTCAGTAAATGGAAAAAAAGAAGGACGCAAACGAATAACCACTTCATCTGTTTCAAAGTATGCTTTCAAAAATTCTTGCAAGCACCATTTCAAATGCCCCATATTTATATTTTTATCGATACAAAGCCCTTCCACTTGATGAAACATCGGCGAATGAGTTTGATCATATTCTGAACGATATACTCTTCCAGGAGCAATAAATCTAAATGGCGGTTTCTCCGAGCTCATTTTGCGAATTTGGACATTAGAGGTTTGAGTCCGCAACACTAATTTTTCTTCTACATTCATATAGAATGTATCATGCATTTGACGAGCAGGATGATTTTCAGGGATATTTAGCGCTGTAAAATTATGATAGTCATCTTCAATTTCAGGACCTTGAGCAAGATCAAAACCTAGATTGCCAAAAATAGTGATAATTTCTTGAGTTGCTTGAGTTATAGGATGAATTTTACCTGTTGCGCTCAGACGAACAGGCTGAGTGACATCAACTCGCTCTGACTTAAGCCTAGCATTAATTGACTCCAACTCCAACAACTCTTTACGCCTATCAATTGCTTCACTAACTTCATTTTTAAGGCTATTTAATTGAGCACCAAAAGTCTTTTTCTCTTCTATACTAAGACTAGCTATGTTTTTCATAGCATTAGTTAGTAAACCATTTTTACCTAAATAAGCCACCCTAAGCTCTTCAAGATCTTTTAGACTTGAAGTATTAGTAATAGCACTGAGGATTTCTTGTTGTTGATTAAGCATGATTTTTAAAAACCTAGATGACTAAAGATTAACCAGTATTCTACTTAAGTCATACTTAATTATCAAGTTCTTTAATGGGGATTTTTTCATAGGGTTGCTTAAAAAAACACTGACATCAAAGCTAAAATTTCTAAATAACATGACCATT
>CANDYO010000140.1 GCA_947424995.1 Rickettsiales bacterium
AAACTCTTAGCGCGTCATCCCTGGCAAGCTGCTTGAAAAGCAGCACGACCAGGGATCTCAGGAGTTTTACCTCATAAGATCCCCGATCTCTGACTTTGTCCTCGTCAGGGATGACGCGGGAATTATTATTAGTTCGTTCAACTGTTTTAAGGAAACTTATAAAATACTTCAGGTAATTCACTTATAGCTATAGTTATTTGCAAATTAAGCTTAGCAAATGATTGACTCAAATATTGTTCTAAAAACTTTAGAATTTTATGAGCTACTAAATCACGAGTTTCCTTAGTTCTGCCAGATAATACGCCAATTGAAAGATGAACAAAGGCATTATTAACTTCGCCATCACCTACCAGAAAATCTTGATAGCGGATAACTCTGCTTTTACAGCTGGCTAAAGTAGTGGGTAAACCATCGGTTAATATTTGATGAATTGTAACTAATGCTTTAGAGAAATCTTTTTCAATTAAATTATCACTAAGTTCAAAAATAATTTGTGGCATTTTTTAATCTCCAGATGGGGGGTGGTTTTTAAGTTACAACTGTTAAACACGGTAGATCCTCAGCCATCGCTATCGTTCGGCCAAGGATGACGTCATTGGTTAAGGTTATATTTTAAAAAGCATTTCTAATTTTAACTTATTTTCTTAATCGTGGCAATTTACAGCAACCACATCATAAACCGGATGTTCCATACTAGAAATGGCTGGGCTACTAGAAAACATCCAACCGTTAAAAATAGTAATATATTCCTGTTGACCTGTTTTTTTTTCAGAAATATTAAGTAGAATTTTATTTTCTAATAAATCATAAGGTGAGGCTTTCCAACAATGTAGTGCCTTAATTTTTATTGAATCTAGAATTACTTCTGAACCTACAGGGATTTCTATATATTTTATTTTAGCGGTAATTTTATTAAGTATTTGGATGGTAGCATCTTTTTTCTCATGAATAAAATCGTCTTCGGTTGTTTCGCTATTCTCTTCTTCTGCTAGTTCTTCATCGATATTATCTGATGAAGATGGCTCTATTCCTAAGTCTGCAGCTATGGCTTGTGAAGCAATAAATAAAAATATAATCAAAAATAGTTTATACATAGATATCCTTAAGTATTTGGAGTAAATGATTATGATCATTAACGCTAAGATAAATAGGCACTTCCAACTCAACAGGAGAAGTTTCTCCGTATAAAATAGCTTTGCAACCTAAATTACGTGCTGTTTCTAAGTCCACTAGTGTGTCACCAATGAACCAGACATTGGAATAATCTGTAAGTCCAGATTTTTCTAGCGCCATTAATGCTGGCATTGCTGATGGCTTATCTTCTTTTGCATCTCCAGCACCAATTATAGCTTTAAAATAATCTTGCCAAGCGAATAAATCATTAATTTCAGTGCGTAATCCTGGACCATTTTTATTGCTAACTACAGCAGTATAAACACCTTGTTGCTGCAATAATTTAAGGACATCTTCAGCATTCTCAAAAGCGACGAGATCCTTAGCATATTGCTTGTAATGCTTGTAATAAGCGGCTCTTGCTTCTGGCAATTTGTCAGCAAATAATTGCTCAAAATAATCGCGTAGAGAGCGGTTGATATCTATCTTCTTAGCAGTAATTACTTCTTTTGAAATGCCGAATTCAGCAAAAGTAGAGTCCAAAGCTTTATTGATAGTTGGCCGAGAATCTATTAAAGTATCGTCAAAATCAAAAAGTATTGCTGAAGGTTTTTCGTAAATGGTCATCGATCTACTCATCTTGAGTGGTTATTTCTAGAATTTTTAATTTACGATGAAGAGCTGAGCGTTCCATTCCTATAGCCATAGCCATTTTGGTGATATTATAATCAAACCTTACTAATTGAGCTGATAAATATTGTTTTTCAAATACTTCTCGTGCTTCTCTTAAAGGTAAATCAATAGTGCTTGCAGTATTATTATCATTAGATATTTCGCTAGTTGTATTATTTGCCAGTTCTGGTGGTAACATAGAAGAAGTAATAAATTTATCCTTTTCAGGGCTAGCCATAATTAGTAACCATTCAATAACATTACGCAGCTGGCGCACATTACCTGGCCAACTGTAATTTTGTAGGGCTAAAATAGCATCTGTTGATAGTTTATATAGAGGGAAACCAGCAAATTCATGGAAATGATTAAGGAAGAAATCGCTTAAGATTTGAATATCTTCTTTGCGTTCGCTAAGTGAAGGAATTACTATTTGAATTACATTTAAGCGATAAAATAAATCTTCTCTAAATTTGCCTTTTACAATTTCGTGTTTTAGATCTTTGCTGGTAGAAGAAATGATTCTTACATCTAGTTTAACGATATTCTTACTACCATTGCGAGCAAAGCTATGGCTTTGTAAAAAGTTAAGAATCTTGCTTTGAACATTTAAAGGCAAATCAGCTACTTCATCGATGAATAAAGTCCCCATATGCGCTAATTCTAATACTCCAACTTTACGTGGTTGTGAGAAAACATCTTTACTTTCTTCGCCAAATAATTCAAGCTGCGCTCTTTCTTCAGACATTCCAGCTGCGCTAAAAACTATAAAAGGTTGATTCTTTCTTTTAGATTTTTCATGAACTAATTTTGCTACTAACTTTTTTCCGCTTCCATGTGGACCAGTGATCAGGACACGGCTAGAAGTAGGAGCTACTTTAAGTATATATTGTTTTAATTGGCTGATATGATTTGAATTGCCAATTAGTTTATGCGCTTCACTGGCATACATTCTAAGCTCAGCATTTTCTTTTTGTAGTTTAGCTACTTCACAAGCTCTCTTTACAATGATCAGCAGCTTGTCTTCAGTGAAAGGCTTTTCGATATAATCATAAGCCCCCATTTTAATAGCATTAACAGCGGTTTCAATATTGCCATGCCCACTAATAATTACCACTGGTAAATATGGATATTTCTTTTTGATTATTTCCAGAATGCCCAAACCGTCAAGCTCACTGCCTTGCAACCATACGTCTAAAATAACTACGTTGGGTACTTTTTCATCAAGCTTTGATAATGCCTCTAGATCACTAGAAGCAACTCTTGTTTCATACTCTTCGTCTTGTAGCACATCGCAAATAAGATTGCGAATATCTGCTTCATCATCTACTACTAAAACATTATAAGTCATAATTTACCTTTAGTTGTTATTTCGTGTATTTGTCTACCTAACTCGTCATTATTTAGTGGTAAAAAAGTTATGCGTCATCCCTGGCGTAGCTGCTTTAGCAGCTTCAGACCGGGGATCTCATGAGAATATAGACTCCTGATTTCCCCGATCTCATAAAAACTAGGCGATGCCTAGTTTTTTCTCGTCAGGGATGACTCATAATTTTTTGCAATAATGGTACCTATTAATTACACCACCTCTTTAAAGATTAGTTTAATTGTAGCTCCTTGGCTATAATTATTAGCAAAAGAAACTTCTACCTTATGATCATCTAAGATTTTTTTAACAATAGCAAGTCCTAAACCTGTACCGGTTGATTTACTAGTAATATATGGTTCAGTTAACCGATCAAATAATTCAGCAGGGAAACCTCCACCATTATCTATGATGGATAATTCAATTAATTTATCAGCTTTAACTAACTCAACT
Source organism: Rickettsiales bacterium (assembly GCA_947424995.1). Taxonomy (GTDB): domain Bacteria; phylum Pseudomonadota; class Alphaproteobacteria; order Rickettsiales; family CANDYO01; genus CANDYO01. The sequence continues at coordinate 3,602 of CANDYO010000140.1, forward strand.
TTAATTTCACCTTTATCTATATTCACGCTGTGTTCAATTGCTTCTTCGGCATTCTTAAATAAGTTTAATAATACTTGGCTAATTTGGCGAACATCACAAGTTACAATAGCAGGATCAATCTCGATGTCAGTGATATATTGAATATTTTTATCCAAGCATTTTCTTGAGAAGATAGCTTCTCTTACTATTTGTGCTAAATTAACATTATCAAAAGTTGGAGCCGGCATCCTTGCAAATTGGACAAATTCTTCCACCATCATACCAATATCTTTTACATGTTTAACAATTATTTCAAGATATTTTTCAAAATTCTGCACATCACTTACTTCCTTAGAATATTTTTTACGCAAACGTTCAGCAGCTAAATGAATAGGAGTAAGAGGATTTTTTATTTCGTGAGCCACTTTTCTAGCAACGTCTGCCCAGGCTGCACTTCGTTGAGCTAACACCAAAGTTGTAACGTCATCAAATGTAATGATATAGCCAGCTGTTTTACCTAAGAATTTTTCGGTAATGATTCGTACGATTAAAATAGAGCTACGATTACCTCGATTGATAATTATTTCTTTTTTTACTTCATGCCCCATAAAGTCTTGCGCATGCGGTAATAATACTGCAATTTCAGGGCATAATTGATTAAAATCTTGATTAACTAAATTTTTAGTTTTATCCAGCGATAATATATTTATAGCAGTAGGGTTGATAACTGAAACGCAAAAATCTAAATCAAGCGCTACCACGCCAGCAGAAACTCCAAATAATACTGCATCACTAAAGTGCCCCTTGGCTTCAACTTCTTGATGGGCTTCGATTAATTTTTGTCGTTGGTTGCTAAGCTCTAAGGCCATAGTATTAAATGCTGTTGCTAATACTGAAATTTCATCACCATTATTTTTAACATTTACATTAACTGCAAAATTACCATCAACAATTTGCCTAGTGGCAAAAACTAAGCTATTCAAAGGCTTTATTAATGCCGATGATAAAATTATTCCCAGCCAAATAGCTGCAAAAAGCAGTAATAAAGATACCACAATGAAAATCATCAAAAACTTGATTTGTAAATTGGATATCTTACCCTTTAATCGTTCATATTCGCTGGCTGCTCCTTTAGTATTGATCATGTGATCTAGAACTTTGGTATCAACAACTCTGCCAATTAATAGATAACAATTAGGCATAAAGTCTAATTTTACTAAGCCACGAACCTTATTATCATAATCTTCATACATCACCACCACATCATTGGTCGCTTTTTCAAGAGCATTTTCGGATAAACTATCAAAAGGTATGCTGAAGCTATAACGACTCTCAGCGATGATATTATGTGGAGAGGTTTGAAATATAACCGCTTCAACCAAGTTTTTATCTTCGGCTTCTTTGCTAAGATACTGAGCTAATATCTCTTTGTTATGAGATATATTATTAGAGGCTAGATAATTGATGTCTCTAGACATTATTCTAACATCTGAGTCAATGATACCTAAAGTGACCTTGAAATATGAATCAGCTACTACCACTGATTCTTTAATAGCAGTACTAACTCTTTGATCAAACCAAGCTTGGATGCCAAAATTAAAAAATATAGTTGAAAAAACGGTAACGATAATAGTAGGGACGGCTGCTACCAAGCAAAACATAAAAATGATTTTATTTTGCAGTTTGCCAGATTGATGTTTGCTGCGATACCAAAGACGAGATATTTTTCTAATAATTAGAATAGATAGAGTTAG
>CANDYO010000141.1 GCA_947424995.1 Rickettsiales bacterium
AAATGCAAGGTCTACCCTAGGGTTGATATCACTCATAACACTGTTTCAATTCTATCTATTTTTCTTATACAAACATATAGATGATAATATAACATAAACTATGGCATTTTACTATGAGAAATCTTTAATGAGGTTCCAACGCCATTCATTGTATAAAATTTGTGAATATAACATATAATGCTGTAATATTACTCTGACGGTTAAAGGTTGGTATTATAGAGCTGCATAAGCGACTTCCTGTTTTTTGAAATAATTTTTGATTTTTTGAGCATTGTACTGTACCCCAGTTAAATAATATCTGAGATTAATTGTCAGATCTTGCATGGTTCTGAGGGCTCTGTTGCAAATTTTAATTCTGCCTGATTTTTAGGAGGTTTTGGTATATTTTAACAGGCAAGAAGATTCCTAGTGATAATATCAATTTCACCTTGAATTCCGTTTCCATATTTCCATAACTCAAATCTTCCTTTTTTAAACATTCGAAATAACTCAAATCCTTTTATTGTAGCATAAGCAGTTTTGAAAGACTTAAATCCCAATGTTGGCTTTATCAATCGCTTAAGCTTTCCGTGGTCAGATTCTATTATATTATTGAGGTATTTTATTCTTCTATGCTCCATATCTCGACTGCATTTACCCTCAGATTTCAGTTCTTCAATCGCCCTAATATAAGTGGGGTTTTTATCAGTATTAATTGAGCTAGGATGATCATATTCTGGAATGGATTTAAGCGCTTTACCCAAAAATCTTTTAGCAGCTTCTATATTTCTTGTTTTGGACCAGTGCTAAGAACAAGGGTGTTTGGGACATTACGGAATCAGATTGGAAAATCTTTAATCTTTTTTTCATACTCAGGTTGGCAATCTCCGAGTGATAATTTTGAGTATATCTCAAGTGATTGTCGACTATCATGGCCAGAGTAAGGCTGGATTAATGCGTCATCTACGCCCCTTTTCTTCATCCAAGTAAACAGAAAATGTCTTAATGTATGAGGAGATATAGAATGTTCTATTCCAGCTTCTTTTGTATAATTCATTAATATTTTTCTGATGCCTCGATCGGAATACGCCTTCTTCCAACTCGATTCAAATAAATATTTTGCATCATTTTTTTTCGCGTTTTCTAGATGCACAGCTAATATTTCCTTAAATGAATTAGGAAACGGAACTATTCTATCTTTTTTACCCTTACCTTGGACCACTTTTATTTGGCAATTATCTAAATCTATGTCAGATATTTTTATATTTACTAGTTCAGAAACTCTCACCCCAGTATAAAGCAATGTTTTAATCATGACTACATGCTTCATATTTCTGGATTTCCATACAGTGTTGTAAAATTTATTGATTTCATCTTCTGTAGGTACATATGGCAACTTCCGCTCGATACCGCTCTTTACCTCTACATCAAGATTTTGCCGTATATGACGAAATAACTCTCTTAAGTAGTTATAATCAGGTTTTTCTACTTTAAGATGTTTGCAAAAAAATTTTGCTTTTTCTCTAACTGGTGTACGTATTAATGTCATAATAATAATCAAATAATCCCAATTGACAAGCGTGTACTAAAATCTAACGGAAAAATCCCATAAGGATTTATATGACCCGAGAATAATGGTGTTAACGCCCTATAATCTTCAGGCGTAAATCTATTTTGCCAATGTGACTGGGATAATATTTGTTGAATAATCAGAGTATTGATATATACCATACATACCTGCAACAAATGTAAACATAACACTGATAATTCCTGATCTTCAATATTGTTTGTTGCAATTTGACCAAGTTTACCATAGAAAATAAAATCCATTACACTATTGAGACGTTCAACAACATTTAGTCCTTCATTAATTTCAATACGCAACTCTTCTGAAGCTAAATATTTACACAAGAATATAGTTTTATTAGCTTTACCCAGTTCTACCAATGCCTTATATACTGGGTGAGTATAATTATTATTACTGAATCTTTTGATTAATACAGATGGCTCTACAATCCCTAGTTTTAGAGCAACCATATGTTTTACGATGCCATCATAATTATCCTCTATTAATTGCCAATTAATGCTTCCTTTTAGGATTTCTACAATATTTTGATATTTGTTTTTATCTTCAGAATCAACATAATATAATTTTTGCTTATTGATTGCCTTTAGTCGTGGATATAGGGCAAAATGTAGTAAATAACCAACAGCAAAACCTATCACGCTTTGGCCATGAGTATCTACAAATACACGATTCATATCCATGTCTGTATCATGATCAATAATGCCTTTTATCATGCTACCTACTTCTGACGAGCTGCAATCTTTTAGCTGCGAGTAAATACATAATGATTTCTTATCAACATGCCAATAAATCATTACTCCTTTCTTGCCATAACGAAAATGCCATTCGCTCATTAGATTTTGATCCCAAGCAAACAGGTGAGTTGAATCACATGCTACCGTTGTAGTGGCTTCCCCCCAAACATCAGGGTCACGTATTTTTAGAACGTTATTAACCAGTATACGAATAGCATTCCTAATATTTACAGCATTAATATGGCGCTTTTTTACATAGCGTAAATCACTATAATTAACATCATCATTAGCGATACTAATCCTTTTTAATCCAGTGTTGCTGCCAATACCAAATATGCATAATAGTAATCTTTTTTGTAGATCAGAGCTATTGAGGTTACTACCTTTTCCAATAGTTTCAAGCGTCTTGGTAAAATTAATTCTTAGATCACATTCTTTTAAAATATCAATTAAGTGTATGCTCGAGTATTTATTATTTATTTCTTGCTGTAGCTTAACAATATTATCAGGTTCATCTTGCGGATCTGAAGGCGTCAGTTTTATATTGTTACTAACCTTGCTTTTATTGATTTGTACAAGGGGATTATTAGGGATATTGGCATTTAATGCATCTAAGCCCAGTTTCAGTAAAGTCTTGCATTCTGTTACAAACTCCTTACCTTCCAACGGTAAATCTAGTAATTTATAATATGATTCTCGTTTTTCAGTAAAGTCCTTTGGTAAGTCTTTATTTGGGTTTCTGTAGCGGTAACTTTTATCAACCCAAATAGCTTTAAAACCAAGAAGTTCTTTAAGCTGTTCTAGCACAGCTAGTTCATAATTATATTTGTTTATCCGCAACTGACCTTTTTCTACTGTAACTGTTATATTATACCAGTTCTGGGGCACCACCCCGCTTAGTGGCGGTATATTAATATAGTAAGCTAAATCTGATTCATTCCAGTATTCATTGATAAAACGCATCGCATTTAAGATAGGTTTATAATCAAAATGATCTTCTGACATTTGCAATGTTCTCAAAATGCTAAGTAAGCTGGCCCTATTGCCATAAGCATAGGTTGTATGCATTTTCTCTCGCACCTGATCCTGATACCACTTACTACCTCGATGTTGTAGATCCTCAATTACTGCTTCTAGCTTATCCTTTGACACTACGGGATAAATCTTCTCCTCAATAATAGCTTTTGGATTCTTTGCATTTAGTACAGCCAACTTTTCTAGAATATCAAACTTTCCATCAACACGCTTAACTTCCTGAAGAATATAACAATCCACACGCTTTTCTGCACCAGATCTCATCTTTTTAACTAGTTTAATCATTGTATCTGTTAAAGAATCCAACAATAGCTCGAGTCTGATACGACAGAATATCGCTATGGTGGCATACTTTATAGGGGTGGTAAAATCTAGAATATTGCTAGGCGCAAATGCCATTACACGTTCATAATATTTAAATAATAATTTTCTGTCTACCACATCTATAATAGGGTCAGATAATTTAATTTGACTTAGTAAATTAATTTTATCTATGGCTCCCTCAATATTTTTAATTTTTGCTCCTGCGATATCTTTTTTAAGTTCAGATAATTCTATAACCTCACGGTCTTCATCATTATCTTTGGTAAGAATGCGATCTATTAGAAGAAGATTTTCTTGACTTAAATTATCAAATATTTTACCAAAAAACTGTTGTTCGAATTTTTGGTTAGCTAACAAGATGTAATTTTCTAATTGTTTGGTACTAACAATTCCTATCTTATTTTTGACAAAATATGTACGGGTTTGTTCAAGTAGTACTGAGTCCGAAAGATGAATTGGTATCAAATTATCTACGAGATAATTGATTGCTAATGCGATATCTTCAGCATTTGCTACGCGATATCCTAAATATTGCCTGATATCCTGACGATATTTTTTAGCATTTCGTCCTGACAAATCGAATGTACCAATAAATACTGGATCAATATCTAAATTTTTAGCCACTTGCAATATTAGTTGTGATGAAATAGTCAATTTCCCAATCAACGGAAATTGAGTATATATTTTAAAGAAGCTTAACATTATGCCAAAAGTTAGTTGATTAGTTTTGCCTTTCTTCTTTTGACATAAAGTGAGATCTTCTAATGATAAATTATATTGCATTTTATTGGTTCCTAGAACTCCCAGTGTCGGCATTTATTTATGCCAATCTATCCTGTAAAACTAATTATTGCAATGTTTTCTTTTATCAAAAACCCATAAAGTATCTACATTATGTTTTTCGGTACTTCTAAAAACTAAAAATTCCTTCGCCGATGTCCCAAACACCCTCGTTCTTAACACTGGGCCTAGTAATGCTTGGCTAGATTCTTTAGATAAGAAGAATGTATCTCAAATGAATAGACTGAAAGATCAGCAAATAATAGAAACTGATAAAACAATAGAAATGCATCTAAATATGCATAGGAGAGAATTTGAGGAGCTTAAATTAATAAACCACGCAATTGATCCTAAAATCCTTAAATTTGAACTCCAAACCCTTCCAATAGTGGGGTATAATGAGCTATGAGGGGTTCTCGGAAAAAAGGTACCGATTTTCTCGCATAGTGCCTCAAGGCCTGTGCGGATAAGGCTTGTAGAGGGCGTGGTGGTTTTAAAAATGCAAATCTCAATCCTCTGTAACCCTATTGCGTCCAGGGTTTTTGTCTAGTTACCATTTTCGCAAGGTAGATTTTTACTTTTTTCGTACCTTTTTCTGTGCCACAACTACCATATGATTAAGATTTCCTACAAGCTGCTCAATAAGAGATTCCATATTAGGGAGTTCCATGTTAGATAGAAACTCATATTTTCCAACTAAGCTTATATGTTGCCAGGCAACAGGTGATAATCTAATAATTTGTTTGCATTGCTCTAGCATATTTTTGCTTCGGCAATATTCATATAGGCTTGATAAAAGATATGCGTTGTAGAATATGATACATATTGCAATTAATCTCGCGCATTCATTGTTGATT
>CANDYO010000142.1 GCA_947424995.1 Rickettsiales bacterium
AGTAAGGTATTTATTACTTCTACAGCGTATGATATTTCATTTTTACTACTTTCTGATAAACCAGCTGGTATATTGGTAATTTTAAATTCTTTATTTTCAATTTTTATATTATCATTTTGTAAAAATTCTATTAATTCTGCTCTTGGAGCTTCATTAATTTTTGAAGTAATCATATCCACACCATTTAAGATATCTTGAACAACTCGATATATCATACGGTTCTTATCTTTACCTGAAAGCATAATCTTTAATATTACAAATGTTACCTTATCACTAGTATATACAACTTTCTTAATAAAGCACAGTCATTAATTACATCAATAATCCCCTTTACGTTTAGATCAGATCGTGAGAATATTATAACATCAATAATATTCAAGTTACGGTGTTGTTATGAATCAAATCTTACGTTTTCTGCTAATAGCTTCTTTTAGTTTTATTGCTGCTTTGGTTATTGCAGACGATACCCCTACCGTTCAAAATGATCAGGATAAGATAAATGCAAGACTAGCCATAATGGACTATAAGTTAGATTCGATTGAAGGAAAAAACGAACTACAAATTTTGCTTTGTGATAATAAAATTCAAGAATATTGCAACTCACCTAACCGTGATTTACAATTAGATGGCAAAAAAATTACCAAAAACGTTAAAATAGAACCCTCCATAGATGGAGAGTGGCGTTTTTCAGGTAACAATATGATTATCTTTACTCCGAAAGGATATTGGCCTACCGCAACCAAATATGACGTTAATATTGATCCACAAATCTTTCCTTATTTCATCGCCTTAGAAAATTCTTATTTAACCTTTAAAACTAGACCTCTTTTATCACATGTTCTAGAGATGACTTATTTACAAGATCCAACTGATTTAAATAAAAAATTGGTTCAAACTAAAATCTTGTTTAATTACCCAATCGATCTAGATTCTTTAAATAATCATATTTCAATAAACTTATCGCCTAAAAATGAAACTATCCCTTTTAGTTATAGTTTGAGTGATGACAAATTTGAGTTAAACATTATCGCTCCTATTTCATCTTTGGAAAAAGATGAACGTGTTTTATCTTTTAAATTAGAAAACGGAATTAAACCATTATATGGCGGAGCAGATTTTAATGTAGATTTGATTAAAGAAAACGAAACACTAAGACTAAAAAATTACGGATCTCCTGATAACAAAAGAGAGATTTATTCTTTTAAAGAGCAAGTATTAATTCCAAGTCTTTTATCTTATTTGAAAGTGGAAGATATTAATTTAGCCATCATTAAAAATGATAAATATGTTCCTGAACAATTTATTATCGTTCAAACTAATGCAGCTATAATTCCAGATGAATTGGCGAGAAATCTAGAAGTTTTTATGCTTCCTAAAGATAAACCAGCCTCTTTTGTCGGTGGCTTTGTAAAAAAAGATTATAAATGGCAAAGCCCTGCCGAAGTGACTAATGATATTATTGCTCTCAGCGAAAAAATAACCGTCGAACCGCAAGAAGTTTTAGGTTCTTCAGCATTAGTTAATAGCTTTAAACTAAGCACCACTCCTGGAAGATATTTATTAGTCAAATTAAAACAGGGAATAAAGTCAGAAGGTGGCTTTATTTTAGGCAAAGATTATACAACTATCGCCTTAGTTCCAGCGCCCCTAAGAGAAATTAAAATAATGTCTGAAGGATCTATTTTATCGTTGTCTGGAGAGAAAAAATTATCCATTTACTCTTTAGGTGTAGATAAATTACATGTAGAAATAGATAGAGTTAATTACCATGATACTAATCACTTGATTAGCCAAACATATGCTAATGGTAGATTTCAGAATCCAGACTTTAAAAATTGGAGCTTCAATCAATATAATATCTCTCAAGTATTCGAAGAAGATATCTCTTTAAATAATCAAAACTCCACTAGCCCTCAATATTCAAGTTTTGATTTTTCTAAATTTTTCACTAAAAAAGTTATGGCAAGCGGTGAAAATAAGGGGCTGTTTTTTATAAAGCTTTCTAATGAAGATGCACAAAAAAATAATTTAGTTCAAGATCAAAGATTCATTTTAGTAACTGACTTAGGCTTTTTAGTAAAGACTTCTCAAAATGGCAATCAAGATGTTTTTGTAGTCTCAATCAGTAAAGGAGAGCCTGTTAAAGGCGCTAAAGTAGAAATTATTGGTCTTAATGGCGAAACTATTGCTATGGCTGTTACTGATAAATTAGGGCATGCCACTTTACCTGATGTCAAACAATATTCTAGAGAGAAAGCTCCGACAGCTTATATAATTAGAGCCGGTAATGACTTTTCATTTATGCCTTACGGCAGAGTTGATCGACAAGTCAATTATTCTAGATTTGATACTTCTGGTATTGTAAGCTCTAGCGAAGGACTAAAAGCATATTTATTTTCTGATCGTAGTATTTACCGTCCAGGCGAAAAAATCAACATTGGCATTATTGTTAAGCAAGCTAATTGGCAAGGTGATTTTACCAATCTTCCTCTTGAGCTTGAAGTGGTTAATTCTAGAGGTCAGGTAGTTAAAAATACTAAAGTTGCCCTTAATAAAGAAGGATTTATCGATTACACCTTTAAAACCAATGATAATTCTCCCACTGGCGTCTATAACGTAAATCTATATATAACTAAAGATGCTAATACTAAAAACTCTTTAAGCAGTATGATGATTAGAGTTAGCGACTTTCTTCCTGATCGAATGAAGATTAAATCAAGCTTTAGTATTAGTGATAAAAAATTATGGATAAAACCTGGAGATTTGAAAGCAACTATAGAACTTGCCAATCTTTATGGCACTCCGGCAGTAAATCGTCAAGTTTCTGGAGAAATCATTTTATCACCAGCTGAATTTTCTGTTTCCGCTTATAAAAACTACCAATTCTATAGTGGCAAGCAATCCAATAAAAGCTTCACTGATAAATTAGCTGATACTACTACTAACGAACAAGGTAAAGCGGAATTTGATTTAAATTTACAGAAATATTCAGATGCAACTTATAAGTTAAACTTTTTTGCTGAAGGCTTTGAACCAGATTCTGGCAGAGGCGTTAGAACTAATAAATCAATTATTGTCTCTAGCTTTGATTATATTATCGGCCAAAAAGCTGATGGTGATCTAAAATATATCAATCAACAATCTAATCGAATTGTAGACTTGATTGCAATTGATGGCGATGGAAATAAAATCGCAAGCCCAGAACTAGAGCTAAGCTTAAAAAAAATAAATTATATCAATAGCCTTACTAAACAAGATAATGGTAGTTATGCCTATCAATCTATACCTGTTGAAACATCAATCTCTAAGCAAAAGATTATCATTACTAAGGATGGATATAGTTATAAACTACCTACTAAATCTATCGGTGATTATGTTAGCTCTATAACCGATCAATTTGGTATTTCTTATGGTGAAATAAGATTTTCAGTAATTGGTGAAGGTAACGTATCAGGTTCAATAACTAAAGATGCTACCTTAAGTCTTAAGCTTAATAAAAATGACTATAAAGCTGGTGATGAAATCGAAGTAAATATTATTTCTCCTTATAAAGGTTATGGCCTAATTACTATTGAAACCAATAAAGTACATAGCTTTAGCTGGTTTAAAACCGAACATGATAATTCAGTACAAAAAATTAAAATCCCTAATGATTTTGAAGGTAAAGGCTATGTAAATGTTGATTTCGTTCGTTCTCTTGATTCAAAAGAAATTTTTATGAGTCCATTCAGTTTCGCGTCTATCAGCTTTACTGCTGATATTACCAAACATGACCAAAAAATTATTCTTGATATACCGAAGCAAATTAAACCTGGTGAAAATTTAAGCGTCGGCTATAGAACCAAACAGCCTGGCAAGATAGTAATTTTTGCCGTAGATGAAGGCATTCTCTTATTTGGTAAATATAAAAACCCAGATCCAATCAATTACTTCATTAAAGATCGGGCTTTAGAAGTTGAGACTTCCCACATCTTAGATCTTCTTTTGCCAGAATTTTCTATGCTTAGAATGAGCTCTTCTACGGGTGGAGATGGATTTAGCAATGATGGGAAAAACTTGAATCCATTTAAACGTAAAGATCAGCCTCCCGTAGCATTCTGGTCTGGAATACTTGATTCAAGCATTAATGAACAATATATAGATTTTCAAATCCCTGATTACTTCAATGGTTCAGTTAGAGTTGTTGCAGTAGCTGCAGCTGTAGATGCAATTGGCTCAAGCAATGCTACCAGCATAGTTCAAGGAGACTTGATCATTAGCCCTAATTTACCTTTATTTGTTAGCCCTAATGATGAGTTTATGGTCCCTATAAATATTGCTAATAATGTTAGCACTTCTGGAGAAAATGCTAAAGTTAACTTAAAATTTGAAGCTAGTAATGGCTTAAGTATTATCGATGCTCCTAAAGAAATATTAGTTTCTGCAGGGAAAGATAATACTGTTAACATTAAGCTTAAGGCAACTGAAGCCCTAGGATCTGCCAAGCTTAATATAACCGCAAGCTTTGATGCTTATATCATCACCATTGAAAGCACCACTAGCGTCCGCCCTGCCCTGCCACTAATCACTAATTTAAATGCAGGCTATTCAGCTAGTAACAAAATTGCGTTAAGTGTCGATAGAGATTTATATCCTCAATTTGCTAAAGTTGATATTTCTGCATCTTCACTACCAGTGGGAATTATTACTGGCTTAAAATACTATTTAGATAGCTATCCTTTCGGCTGTACTGAACAATTAGTAAGTAAAAATTTCCCTAATGTTACTCTTTATAATCAACCAAATTTTACTGGCTCAATGGACTTCTCCAAAACTATTGAAAATTTAGAACAAGTGTTTATTCAGCTTAGAGAAAGACAAACTTATGAAGGAGCCTTTAGCCTATGGAATAATGCTGGCGATAGCAATGATTTCGTCTCAGTTTATACCATGCATTTTCTAACTGATGCTGCTAGTAAAAATTTAGCCGTTCCTGAAGATACTTTTAATAAGGGACTTAACTATTTAAAAAACATGGCTAATCGATCAATTGGCTCTCTAACTGAAGCTAGAGAGAAAGCTTATGCTATTTATATTTTAACTAGAAATAATGAAATAACCACTAACTATCTTGCCAATGTTCTTAGTTACTTAGAAACCAACCATAAAGAAACATGGAAAGATGATTTAATCGCCATATATATAGCTGCAAGCTATAAAATGCTTCAAATGCATCCTGAAGCAGATAGCCTGCTTAACAATTTCAACTTGAGCAA
>CANDYO010000143.1 GCA_947424995.1 Rickettsiales bacterium
ATGGTAAATGAAAACATTTTAGCAAAACCTTAAAAAGGCTGGCTAGCACATTAGTAAGCCCTTATTTCTTCAATGATACGTTTACTATAAAGAACACAAAAGTGTCTTCAAAAATAAGACAAGAAAATTATAATTCAAACTTTATGGTTTTATGATAAGATGAAAACCTCAAGAAAAAATGATATTGACAGGAAAAAATATCTTCCAATTAATACCGCGAATAATTAAAAAGATTGTTTTTATTATTCGCATACAAAAACTTTGCTCTTTATTGATAAAGATAAGATTAAATCTTTTGATTCATATAAAGACTCTTTAATATAAGGTTTGCTTTATAGTCTTCAATATATAATTATAAGTTGTCTATTAAAAGCTTATATCAATTAGTTACGCTTAAAATTTAAAGCCACAGAACTTACACAGTACCGGAGCCCTGTAGGTTTAGGTCCATCTTGAAACACGTGTCCAAGATGAGAGTCACATTGTTTACAAGTTATTTCTATTCTTTTCATTCCGTGTGAAGCATCTTCTTTTTCTTCTATCTCTCTTTCACTTATTGTTTTGTAAAAGCTTGGCCATCCAGAGCCTGAATCATATTTTTGGCTAGATCTAAATAATTCATTATCACAACATATGCAACTATATATTCCTTCTTCGTTATATTTGTTATATTTCCCGCTAAAAGGAACTTCTGTTCCTTTTAGCCTACAAACATAATAAGAGTCTTCTGAAAGCTTAGTTTTCCACTCTTCTTCCGTTTTAATTATCTTATTTTGCATTAAGCCACCTCCCCTTTTCCGCTTTCAATAAATATTTCTATCTCTTTGATTTTAAAATCAGTTTGTTTAAATGAATCTATTATGTCATGCATGTAATTAGTTAATATCCATTCCTTTATAAATTTTGATGGAGCTATAAGAAATGCTTTATCTTTTTCGTAACCTTTAAGACTTAATTTCTTAAACCATGATTTATATGTATCTTCTCCTTTTTTTCTTTTTAATATTTCTTTAACATTGTTCCAAGTAGGATCATTACAAGTTTCTTCTGCATCTTCTATAATTTCTTCATTTTTGCCTTCTGTTATTTTTTCTTCTCTTTGATGATAATAATTTTCTAAAACCCTAATGAGATTTTCTTTCTTGATCGCCCAAGTAAGATCAGCTTTCCAATTATTGGCCCCTCCTCCCATAAGGAATTTACTTTTCTTAATAGTTAAACAATAGTTTTCCCAATTTGTAAGATCATTCTCTAATGATTCTTCAAGGAGATCCTTTAAATTCACTAATCTTGCATGACTGGGAACAGATGGCTTTTCAGCTTCTCTTAAAATTCTATCCCAAATATTTATCATTTCTTTCTCTCTCTCAAAAACATTTTGTTCAACTGCCTTTGAATTAATTGATTTTTTTAGAGAGAGAGAATTTTTTGTAGTAATCTTTGTAGTAGTCTTTGTATATGTATGGGGATCTATACCCTTAGGTGTGGGCTCAAAAGCCTGGAGGTCTGAGTAAATAAACTCAGGGGTATGGGGATTAATACCCATACCTATATCCAATTTTTTCTCTGTAATATTAGATATTTTTATTGGATCAATTTGAATAAACATGACATTAGCTAAATTAGAACCTTGAAAAGTAACGTTGCGAAAAATACGCTTTATTAATCCAAGTTTCTCTAAGCGTTGGAGTGATTTTTTTATTTGGTCTCTTGTAAGACCAAATAAATCTTCTAGATCTTTATATCCCTTTTGGAGCAGGTCAGATTTGAATTTTTTTTTGTACCCTGTTATTTTTCCAGAAATTTCATCTCTAAGTGTAGTAGGTCTATACCAATAAACAATATCTGACAGTAAAAAAATAGATATTAAATCAGGTTTATTATTAGGCAGTCGTATGTGAGTAAGCCACTCTATAGGAATAATATTCCCTTCGAAATTAATAGTGCCAATAGTTTTGACCTCACTTGTTAGGTCATATGTCATGTTTACCTCAATTATTGATAATCAGGCACTCACTTTAAGATTGACACTATTCCCTTTTTACTATATCATCAAATTATCAGGTTCGATGGGGTGTAATGCTTTATTAAGTGTTGCACCTTATTCTTATTTGTAAAATTAAGTTACTCAACTCAACTCATCTTTTTCTTCCTCTGCAATTTCTGATAAAATTTCTTTTTCTTTTGCCATTTTTTCTTTTGCAGCTTCAATCAGCCATCTGCCCCTATCTGTTAAAGCGTAGTTCTTTAAATGGTCATCTAGATCTTTTAGGAACTGCTTAGAGGCAGTTATGGAAATTCTTTTTATTTCATTTTTTAGCACAGCCATATATTATAAAACTCTTATTTAGATTGTTAGTAATAATAAACTAATAACAAATGTATTATGATAGGTCAAGTTAAAAGTGTCAATAGAAGATTCGTAGAAAGAGATATTTAATGTTTGATTGAGTGTGGATTGTAGTGTCGTGTTTAGTGCGTTGTTTGATGTGTTATTAAAAGAGCGAGTCTTTTTAAGTAGATAAAACTCCTTCTAAAAGAAAAGGTCACTACATGCTACAAAGCTTATATAGATTAAGCTTACGTCGGTTTATTATATTTTTTTTGTTTCAGTGGAAGCAATAAGTCTTAATAAAAAATATATAACAAAATTCTGTATTTTAGCACTTATAATATAGCTATAACTATATTATATTGACTTTTTAAAGAAATATAAAAATATGAGATGTGTTGCATTTATGCATCTGTTTTTAGCATAGTAATAAAAAATTTTACAGATTAGCCAATTAGTTACTAGAGAAAATTTAAGTTTTGCTCTTTATATACTCTGCAACTACCCTAACAACAAAGCCAGATCTATTTCCTTCAGTTGGGTTTTCTTTTAAAAAACGATTCAGTTCTTTATAGAAAGCATCTGACATGGATATAGGACGTCCTTTAAATAAATTTTTTTCTTCTGTTTTGGGTTCTTGTTGAAGGTTTTTTATATGGTCAGGATCCTGAATAAATTTTAGCTCTTCTGCTGAAAGTTTGTTTGGGTTTGGTATGTTTTTTTTCATAGTATTATGCTTTATATTATCTAATTGTTGTATAAAGAAAATGAAACGATAAATATAATTTAGTTTCTTTTATTTTTTATCTTTAATAATTAATGCTATTTCTTCATAGCATTGAGTTATATCAGCTATCGCTTTAGAATCTGGAGGTGTATACTCAATCACCCCTTTGCCATCTTTAATTGAATGTTTAAATGCAGCTCTTTCTTTTATAAAGGATTTTAAAATATGATCAGGTTGAATATTATTATTGTCAAAAAAATTGATAGCTTCGGAGATAGCTATTTTAGAATGTATGGCTGGCACTTTATTAAAAACGAATATAAGAGGTATCTTTCTTCCTTGAACAGTACTGAGTTGTCTTAATATATTTATCAAAGTTTCTACTTCCCATAAATCTATAGGTGAAGGAGGACAAGTAGTTATAACATAGTCGCTCCGGAGGAGAGCTCCTCGCATATTGGCATTATCTACGCCAGGACTGTCGATTAATACAGTATAACCTTGGTTTTTTTTGTCGTTTGCTATTTCTAAAAGTGTATTACCTTGAGCGCTTGCAACAAACATACTCGTTAATTTAGAACCTTCTTCTATCATGAATTCACGTACTTTATTCCATTTAGTAATAGTATTTTGAGAATCACCATCTAAAATAACAACTTTTTTTCCTTGGTTTAAAAAAGCAATAGCTAAATTTAAAATGAAAGTGGATTTTCCAACTCCTCCCTTAGTGCTTGCAACTGTAATAATTGGCATTGTTTAAAACCTCATTCTTGAATTGTAATTTTTAGACGATACACCAAAAAAATGAAGGAGTCAATGATTTAGATAATAATTGTATAACAGTTATATAGTTATTAGATATTTGTTGTATATTTGTTGTGCTAAAATTTATGTGCCATTTTAGAAAAACATTTTATTTATAATGAGAGCTATACGTTTGAAGGGTTTATTTTAAAGAGAAGGTTGCTTGTAAAGGTGAATTCTATAAATCAAATAGTGCAACAATATATTGAAATGATACAATGATATGTAATATATTTGGGCTTAAAAATACATATGGAATTGTGATTATGCTACCCCTACCCTTTCTTATATTTGCCAAAGAGAAATAAATGCACTTATAGAAAATCATCATTTCAGAGCTGTATTTTAATATTTAAAAACCCCGTAGTCATAGTAATTGTTGGTCAATGGTAGTATTTTGGATTTAATGATGTATCAAACGTTAAAATTTATAAGTTATTTTGGCTTAGGCAATATTAAAATTATAAGACGATAGATAGTACGGATAAGATAATAAATGGCCGTTTACCCAGTTGCTTAATAAGCAAAAATATACTACGCAATAATTATATAACTCTTCATCAACTATTATATAAGAAAGATATAAATTGTTGTTTATAGTGGTCAAGTGCTTTTCCATAATCTCTCTCTAAAAACATGTGAAAAGCTGGATTAATAATTTTCAAAATTATCAGCTTAGTAACTATTATTCAGTATTCTAAAGCCTCTATTCTTCTAAGTGTTAGTTATCAAGGAAGAATATAGTCCTTTATCTTAATAATAACACACACAAGATTTATTTACCTAGACAAGTAAATATTGCAGAGCCATATGTAAATCAATTCGCAAAATATGTGCAAGTTATCACTTAATATTATTGTACATGTGATATATATCTGTTAAGCAATAATTATGTATTGCTTATATAATCCTTTCACAAATTACGTTTTCTAGCACAAGTCTAAAGTTATTTGTCGGTTTCTGTGACAGAAGATAACTATTTACACCGCTTAAGATAATAATTATTTTATTATTCAATTTTTCGCTACTCTTAATTATAATTGTCGCTGGACTCAATCGAAACGCTCTGTGCATACAATATAATATTAAAATTACTACTACACCGCATTGCTATTATTATGAAGTAGGCCTCTTATTATCTCACTGCCGTAATTAGCTAATAATTATATGACTATTGTTTAAACAATAAGTTCCAAATATTTTGTTCTTCCACTCTTTTTATAATATGCGGATAGTAATCATTAGTTCAATATCTTGTATATTAATATAATCAATTAATTAAATATAGCTAATTTGTCTTTTTCATTGCATTAGCTATAACATACACATTAATTAAGCACTTGTTATGTAACTTATATATAACC
>CANDYO010000144.1 GCA_947424995.1 Rickettsiales bacterium
AACAATAAAATATACAAAGCTTATCAGTTAGGTGGAATACAGGAAGCGAAATAAAAAATAAATTCTATCTTTATAATTTAGAGGAGAGAGAATAAAGGGATGCTTATAGAGTGGAGTACAAACGGTGTAGGGCAGGGGAATAGGCTTACTATTACGCACCTAATTTTACTAATCTCTTTATATATGCATAATAGGATTTGCAATTTAACGATTATTTCAAAAACATTATTCAGCTGTTCAGCCAATAAATACGATTTCAAGACGTTACATATAATAGGTTATGCAAAAACAAACTTTGAAGCTAGAAGTTGCTTGTCGGACATTAAACTTAAGAACAAGAATTGGATCATTTATTATACAAATAGAAATTTGAGTCGCCAAAGTTGCATATACAACTTTAGCGACGTGATTTCTTGACGTAAACAGTAATGTTGATATAATGGTTATATAATATAATAAGCCAAGATCAAAAATTTTATGAAAAAACCTTATTTTATTGGTCGGATTAAAGAGCTAACCGCTCTCAACGACCTAACGCAGAAAAAATCGGCAAGCTTGGTTGTCATTAGAGGTAGACGCCGTATTGGAAAAAGTAGATTGGTAGAAGAATTTGCTAAAAAACATAGATTCATAAGATTTTCTGGATTGCCTGAAGGTGATAAATTAACTACCCAAGATCAAAGAAATGAATTTGTAAAGCAGTTAGCTCAAGCAACAGAATTAGTTGAAATAAATGTGACCGATTGGACTGAATTGTTTAACGCTTTAGCATCTCAAGTTAAAACAGGTAAAGTGATAATATTATTTGATGAAATTTCCTGGATGGCATCTGGAGATAATACCTTCTTACCAAAACTTAAAAATGCATGGGATATGCAGCTTAAAAGTAATCCAGAGTTGGTTCTAATTTTATGTGGCAGTGTTTCCAGTTGGATTGAAGAAAATATTTTAAATTCTACTGGTTTTGTTGGAAGGCTTTCATTAGTGCTAGATCTAGAAGAATTATCACTTCTTGAAAGTAGTAATTTTCTTAATCACTTGGGTCTTAAAGGCGAGCCGTATGAAAAATTTAAAATACTTAGCGTCACTGGTGGTGTACCAAGATATCTTGAAGAAATTAAACCACAACTGACGGCTGAAGAGAATATAAAAGAATTATGTTTTACTAGAAGTGGAGTCTTATTTCGTGAATTTGAGGACATTTTTAGTGATATATTTTCTAGTCGTTCCTCAATATACAGAAAAATAGTAGAATTGTTAGTTTCTGGAAAAAAAGAACATGAACAAATTGCAGAATATCTTGGAGTGCAAGCAAGCAGCCATGTGAGTAAATACCTAGAAGAGTTATTATTGTCTGGCTTTCTCAAAAGAGACTATACGTGGTCAATAAACAAATATAAACCATCAAAACTTAGTCAATATAGGTTATCTGATAACTATTTGAGGTTTTATCTAAAATATATAGAGCCTAATAAAACAAAAATTGAGAATGGTCATTTTGAGGGGCAATCAATAACCAACTTGCCTGGCTATAGTACTATAATGGGATTTCAATTTGAAAACTTGGTTTTGAATAATAGGAAATTAATTTGGAATGAACTCAGGGTTTATCCAGAAGATATCATTAGTGATAATCCATATTTTCAGAATAAACAAGTTCGTAAAAAAGCTTGCCAAATTGATTATATGATTCAATTAAAAACGAATATGTTGTTTGCGTGCGAGATAAAATTTTATAAAGGAACTATTAAAAAAGATATTATTGAAGAAAGCAAAATAAAGCTTAATAATCTATATTTACCTCGTGGATTTAGTGTTAAGCCAGTGTTAATTCATATAAATGGAGTAGTAGAATCTATAAATGATGAAAATTACTACTATAAGATTATTGATTTTAGTGAGTTCCTTTCTTAAAATTACTTGATTATTCTAAAAAATATGCTACTAGGAGTAATTTTAAAAAAGTGATTAGTAGGCCTGAGTATCTAAAGCTGCTCATAATAAATTAGATGATATTCCAATGCAAAAATGAACTCTGAAGGTGCTTAAGTTCAGACTTGCTTCAGAGTAAAATTCATAGCATAAAAATAGAAAAATTACTAATGAGTGGATAAAAGTTAGATGATTAAAGTAGGAAATAATGATTATGAAAAATGGTATAGAAAATCTTGACTATAGAACAAAGAGCTGGCTTGCTCAATTAAAAGAATTAAATAGCAATGAGATTGTTGATGAGCCAAATAAGAAAATTATCCTTTATCGCCTCAGCCAAGTGATTCAAAATGCTATACCAACTTTCATGGTTACTCCAGTTAGTGTCAATTTACGTAAAAACGGCAGTTACGGAAAATATAATGAATATCGCTATAATCCAAGCAAACCATCTAAATATTTAAAAACCATTGATTATGGAATTCTCAATAATCTCAATAAAATGTCGGAAGATGATTATTATACTGATGTTATCCATTGTAGCTTAGAGGGTAGAAAGGGAGCAAAAATATTTGCTGAGGTTTTGGGTACAGGGCGCTGTTTCTGGAGCAATCCTGATGATGTTGATACAGCAGAAAAGATATTAACACTAGAAAGTCCTAGAAAAGCTGAGACTGATTGGAAAATTAATGACAATGCTACTCAGCAGTTTATTTGTAATACTAAAGAAGGATCTAGTCACACTATACCAACATCTCCAGCTTGGTATATTGATTTAAGTAAGAATAGCTGTGGCATATTAGAAAGTAAAATAGATAACGATAAATTAGCATTATTGCTTCAATCACCTCCAATTAGCATTTCTGAAACCGAAGCCATTCGTAAGAGCTTAAAAGACATCACCGCCAAAGACGCAGCTCTACCTAAAATATTGCCAGAAGCTAAAGTGCATAAAATAATTCCAACTGCCCATTTGTATTTGACCAGCGATGATATGTATGTAAAACATCAATATTATAATAATCTTCCATTTGCAGAATTATCATTTGATTATTTAGGACAAAAAGTAAAATATTCTGAGGCTTTTGCGCAAATTGGTAAAGAGCGACTTGTCTTTAGAGACGGCGAAGTACTAAAAATACCTTATGATTCAGTGGAGCAAACTAGAATAGTTGAGCTACTGCGGCAATATAATATATTTCATTTTGATGAGTTTGGCCTTTCAACTTATGAACATCCTGATGCTTTTGCAATGAATTATTGTATGAATAGTAATGGTACTATTGATAGAGATGAAAATCTATGTCTTTGGAAAGAATTTATCCATACTAGAGCTCAAGGTTTAAGGGATAGAGGGATAGTGATTACTAGTGATAATAATTTTCCAATTCCGGTGGTTAATATTATTTATCCGCAAGATGATTGGCAGGCCTCAGTAGAGGAGTCTTCTAGTAGCAACTGGTTCGATTTTGAAATTGGTATTTACGCTGATAATAAAAAAATCAGCTTACTGCCAGTTTTAATAAATCTATTAAAGGGGAGGGGAGTAAGTCGTGGAGATATTTTTGATGATCTAGATAAATTGAAGCCCGGAGACGATATACTTGTAAGTATCTCTAAGCATGATGCTATTATACTGCCAGCTGATCGAGTTAAACAATTATTGTTATTTTTAAAAGATCTGCATGGGTTTCAAGACTATGATTATAAAAATAATGAAGGCTTAAAATTAAGTAAAGCAGAGACTTTAGGTTTAGCTCAATTACACGATAATAATGCACTTAATTGGAATGGTAGTAAAAAATGGCAAGAGTTAATAGAAAAGCAAAAACAAGGTCTAAGCATCGGTGAAGTAGAGGAACCAAAGGGACTTACAGTAAAATTACGTAATTATCAACATGATGGATTACGCTGGCTTAAATTTTTACAAGAAAATCAATTTGGTGGGATTTTAGCTGATGATATGGGCTTAGGTAAGACTATTCAAACTTTGGCTCATATTATGTTAGCTAAAGAACATGGACTGCTTAATAAACCAGTATTGATTATTGCTCCTACAAGTGTAGTATTTAATTGGCTAAAAGAAATAGAAAAATTTACTCCAAGCCTTAAAGCTTTACTGCTTTACGGCAATGATCGTAAAAAGTTAATCGATACCTGTCATGAATATGACATCATCCTCAGTACTTATCCTTTGATTCTACGCGATCAAGAAAAATTAGCGAAAATAGAATTTTATATGATTGTGCTAGATGAGGCGCAATATATTAAAAACGCTCAAGCTAAAGTTACTCAAGCTATAGCTGATTTAAAGAGTGAACATAGACTTTGCTTAACTGGTACGCCAATGGAGAATCATTTGGGAGAGCTATGGTCATTGTTTCATTTTTTAATGCCAGGATTTTTAGGTAATAAAAAGCAATTTCAAGAATTTTATCGAACTCCTATTGAAAAAGATCATGATGCAGATAGGCAGCAAGGATTGGTCAGAAAAATTAGACCATTCATTTTAAGAAGAAGTAAAGATGATGTGCTCACTGAATTACCTAAAAAGACTACTATTATCCAATATGTGGAATTAGAACAAGATCAACGTGATTTATACGAAACCATCCGGGTTAGTGTTCAAAATGAGTTAATGAAGGGTATAGCAGCTCATGGTTTGCATAAGAGTCAGATTGCCATTCTAGACGGCTTACTAAAATTACGCCAAGTTTGTTGTGATCCGAGACTGGTTAAATCAGAAACTGCTCGTAAAGTGCAAAGCTCAGCTAAACTAGAGGCATTAAAGATAATGCTTAAAGAGATGGTTGAAGAAAAGCGGCGGATTTTATTATTTTCTCAATTTGTTGGAATGCTGGAGTTAATTGAGCAAGAGTGTCAGGTTATGGGAATCAAATATTTAAAACTAACTGGTGAGAGCAAAAACAGAGATCTGTTAGTAAACGAATTTCAAACTGGAGAGATACCATTATTTTTGATTAGTTTGCGAGCTGGCGGTACCGGCTTAAATCTTACGGCTGCTGACACTATAATTCAATATGACCCTTGGTGGAATCCTGCTGTAGAACAGCAAGCTGCTAGTCGTGCGCATCGTATGGGGCAAGAAAAGCCAGTTTTTGTTTACAAAATGATTAGTAAACTGCGACAAGTGGTCGCATGGAAAGGTTGTTTCTCTCTTGGCAAGATGAAGAAACCACCATTGTCACATGGTGAATCTAGGGCTCTGAATCAAGAGCGAGCCTGACAATGTAACGAAGGACATTTTAGTCCGGGG
>CANDYO010000145.1 GCA_947424995.1 Rickettsiales bacterium
GATTTAGATCCTGCTCCACCAATCCACTCACCTAACAAACGGCCTACATAAGATCCATAACCTCCCGCATCACTCTGTTGAGTTAAATCTGATTCAGCAATATCTTCACCTCCTCTTGATGAAGGTACAATTTTATTAAGGTATTTATCTGATTTTTTATATTTATATTTAGGTCTTACCAATTGATAATTTTGAATAATTTGGTCTAAATCAGTCACTGTAAATATTTTATCTCTATGGGTTATCTCCTCTTGATAATGCTTACAGAGAAGATTAACCTGTAGATTGCATTTTTTTTGATTTTCTTCAAGTGAATCTAAATCACAACTTATTTCTCCAAAATTTAGATCTAAAATTTTGTACCCTTCAATCTCCTTTCTTGTATTTCTTACTGTAGCTATAGTGAATACATGATTCTTACTTCTATCATTCCCGTATGGAGCTAAACAGCTTACAAAATTAGCATCTTTTAATTTACGATTAATAAAATCAGTAAAATTATTATTTTCTATAATATCAGATGGTATTATTTCCGTATAATCTATTGAGTATCTCTCCTCTTGGTAGTCATGAACCCGTTGCAAAAAATTCTCTGAACGATTAGCCATTTTTTTAGCTAATTTGGTGGTAAAATTTCCCTTTTTAGGTTCTTCCCCTCGATCCATAGATTTTAAAGCATGCCTTGCATACTCTACTCCTCCTCCAACACAAAACCCACCAGACTGTAATTCGCTAGAGTATTTTTTTATCATATCTGCTTGCTGAAATTCTGTCCCAGGCACAATATCAAGCGAAGTAATCTCAGCTTGTTGAACTGGAGTCAAAAAAGATTGGCTACTAGTAAATTTTTTGAAAATCATGGTATCTTCAACAATAGCATCAGTAAAGCTAACACTTACTGCTTTTATTTCATTAATAAAGCATCTAGTTAAGTTTGCTTCAGTAAAATCTATTGCTGTTACGGATTCTAAATGAAGGCTTGCATTGGTTAAATTTGAACCAGCGAATGATATGGTTAGAGCTTTTAAATTAACAAAATTTGTGTTAGTTAAGTCTAGTCCTGAAAAATCGAGAGTTTTTTCTTCAGAACTTCCAGAAACATTTAGAATTTTTCCATCAAAATATCTTTCACCTATATCTGGCTTATAACCATTACTTTTAAGGAGCTGCTTTAGATTTATTGCTGAAGAGCTTACATTCTCAGTGATTAAACTATTTAGTTGTGCTTGAGTTATTTTCTTAGGCATATCTTCTCCATCAATTCACTATAAGTTTATAACAAATAGGTAAACCAATGGTTAACAATGACAAGTATGATGTAGAAGGGAAATTATAGATTTGGATTTAGCGTTATCCTTCACAAAAAAAACTAGGCAATACTTAGTTTTAATAAAGGATAACGCTTTAGTAATAATATTATTACGCTTCTGTTTTAGTAGGAATAGCGAAAATACCACCGAACTTTTTATTAAATTCAGCAACTTGGTTAGCTTTAGTATTCACTGTTGCAACACCACCTTTCCAAGCTGGGTGTTCACGAAAGTCTACGTCAAGCAAAATGCTAGCACCATGGTAGGTAGAACTAGTGACGAACTTGTCACCATTTGCCATAACAATTTCAACTTCTTTATATTTAGGATGGATGTCTTTTTTCATATTAGTTATCTCGCTTAAGCAATGTTTTCTTGAGCCGCTTTAGCAACTCTTGCAATTTTAATTTTCTTTTTCATTTGAGTCGCTTTAAGTGATAAAACTTCATCAGATTGTGATATAAGGAAGCCATCAATGCCACCATGAATATCAACAGATCTTAGAGCGTTAGCTGAGATTCTCATTCTCACAGGCCCTAATACTTCGCTGAGCAAAGTAACTCGGCGCAAGTTAGGCAAATAACGTCTGCGACTTTTACGATTTGAGTGGGAAACATTATTTCCAGTTAATACCGCTTTTCCGGTAAGTTCACATTTACGAGACATAGGTTTACTGTCCTTTTAAAATTATTTCAGAAATAAAGTAAATAGCGCAAATAATGCTCCAAGTCAAATAAATTTTGTGATATACATAGATAAATTTCAAATAAACTCTATATCTAGCATTCATATGTACAAAGTTGAATTTTTTATCGCCTGGCGCTACTTAAAAGCTAAAAAGAGAGAGAGCTTTATTTCAGTAATAGCTTTATTTTCATTAATTGGCACGGCTCTAGGTGTAGCAGCTTTAATTGCAGTAATGGCAGTAATGGCTGGAGTAAGGGAAGAATGGACCAATAAGCTCATCGGATCAATGGGAGATATTAATGTTTACCCTAAGTCATCAAAGGAAATCAATGATTATTTAGAACTAGTTGATAAAATAAAAGAAAACCCCCATGTTATCAATGTCACTCCAGTAATTGAAAAACAGGTATTGCTAGCTGCCAATCAACGTAATTCTGGAATTAGATTACGTGGAATAGAGCAAGATGACCTAGAGAAAAAAACAATAGTTTCAAGCAACATAATCTCTGGCGCCATTGAGCATATGCAAGATAATGGTATTATAATTGGCTTAGCCCTAGCTAATAGCTTAAGAGTTGAAGTTGGTGATAGCTTAAAAATAATCTCCCCTCAAACTAACGATACCTTTATTGGTAATATTCCTCGCTTTAAAACTTGTACTGTTGCAGGAATTTTTGATTCAGGCATGCCTGATTTTGATGCATCAATGGCCTTTATCTCACTTAAATTAGCTCAAGTCTATTTTCAAATCCCCAACCAAGTAAGTCTTATAGAAATTACTATGCAGAAAGCAGAAGATGCAGACCTACTTAGAGTAGTACTAGATAAAGAACTTGATAATAAATATTATTTAGAAGATTGGAAGCAACGTAATTCAGCTTTTATGGGAGCCCTGCAAACCGAAAAAATTGCGATGTTCGTAATCTTAACTTTAATCATGATTGTCGCCTCTTTTAATATTGTTTCTAGCCTGATTATGCTTGTGAAAGATAAAACTGCTGATATTGCAATTCTTAGAACGATGGGAGCAAGCAAAGCTATGATTATGAGGATTTTCTTTATTTGCGGTTCCTCAATCGGCTTAGTTGGCACTATAACTGGAGTTATCCTCGGAGTAAGCTTTGCTAAAAACATTGAGACTATTCGTCTTTTCTTACAAGATATCAGTGGGACTGCAATTTTTGATCCTCTAGTTTATTTTCTCTCATATTTACCGGCCAAAATCTATTCTAACGATATATTAACCATTGTTGGAATATCATTATCCTTATCTTTCTTGGCTACTATTTACCCTGCTTTTAGAGCAGCTAAATTAGATCCAGCAACTGCTTTGAAGGGTAATTAAATAATGAATCCATTAGAAGTTAAAGATATTTACAAAAGTTTTTCACAAGGTGGAGTATCTGTACCGGTACTGCAAGGAGCAACCTTCACCTTAGAACCTGGAATGGTCACCGCTTTAATCGGCCCTTCTGGTTCAGGAAAAAGCACTTTTCTAGAGATTATTGGATTATTAAATAAACCAGATTCTGGGGAAATTATCATTAAAGGAGTTAATGCGCATCGCGCAAATGATGAACGACTAACTAAAATTCGTGGCGAACATATTGGTTTTGTCTATCAGTTTCACCATTTATTACCTGAGTTTACCGCCCTTGAAAACGTAATGCTACAGGACCTAATCAATGGAATGAACCGTAAATTAGCTAAGGAAAGAGCTGAGTATATCTTAGGATTACTTGGTCTTGGTACAAGGCTTAACCATTTACCTTCCGAACTATCAGGTGGTGAGCAACAAAGAGTAGCAATAGCTAGAGCTTTGGTAAAGTCTCCAGCAATTATTCTTGCTGATGAACCAACTGGAAATTTGGACCCACATAATGCTGAGTTAGTTTTAGATCTTTTTCTTTCCACTGTTAGGAAATTAAATCTCGCTTCATTAATAGTAACTCATAATGAGCAATTGGCACTTAAAATGGATGCCATTGTAATGCTTAAAGATGGTAAAATTACTAGTCTATAGTTTATGGATATTTATTAGCAGCATCTCTTCTGCCAGCGCCTGGCTGCAACCCCCTCGAAAGTCTGAATTAATCTCTAAATATGAATATAAAACCATTATCCCCAGTAACAATAGCCTACCAATTAGCTTTAACATCTACGATGTATTATACCAATATGGTTTTAATGAGAAACTAACCATAGGACTTAAAACTAGAGGCTATAATTATAACAGCGCTAAATCAGCTAACTATAATAATTCTAACTATTACGTTGATGATAATGATGTATTCGCCGAAGAAAGCGAATTAATGATTCATGATTCTTATCAAAAATTTGAAAACACCCCCTTAGAAACTAAAATTTTTGCCCAAACTAAATTATGGTCTGATCAAAATTCTATTTTATCTATTCAGCCATCAGTTTCTTTGTGCACTCAATATTTAGATAAGCAACTAGAATTAAGAATCTTATACGGCTATAACTTTAAATTAGGTTCTGAATATAGCTATATCAATATAGAGCTTGCTGCAAATAGAAGAACTTATAAATTTCTTGCGGATGAAATAGACACTACTGCGGTTAAATTGGATCTAACTTTTGCTCTAGCTTTAAATAAAAAACATACTGCTATGTTCCAATCATTTTATTACCATAATAATGCTTTATATGGTAGTAATTATTATAATAGCGGTGAGGTTTCATGGCTTTATAAATATAATGAACATCTATCCTAGCAAACTGGCTATGCAACTAATTTCACTCATCGTGATAAGTATATCTCAGAATCAGTAATAACCGGATTATGGTTAAAGTTTTAAAAGAGGGAAAGGAAAGCGTAAGGCATGTAAATGAAAGAATAGATTACGCTCTCAATCAAAGACAAATAAGGCCGTCATTCTTGAACGAACGCAGTGAAGTTCGAGAATCCAGTTGAAATCTTTTAAAAACTTAGAGAGATTAAATGCTGTTAAGAGAATTAAACTGGATCCTCGGCCTACGGCCAAGGATGACGGCATTGAACAATTTGATAAAATATATAAACTTATAACAAGTCTGTTTTACATAGGTTTAATTATGAACAAGCGCCAAGATCAATTATATCAGGCCAT
>CANDYO010000146.1 GCA_947424995.1 Rickettsiales bacterium
TTTTATCACTTCTTGTTTTGACATCCCTAATAAAGGCGCATGTATTTTAAATTTTTTAGCATCATGCACTCCTGCTCTTGTTGCAAGATTACTTACTTCTTCAAAAGCTTTAATATAATCCGGCCTACAATCTGGATAAGTATCATAATCAGTTTTAGTAGGTCCATAAAAAATATCAGTAGCACCTATTACTTCAGCCCATGCTAAAGCAACACTTAGAAAAATAGTATTACGAGCTGGAACATAAGTGATAGCCACTCCTTCATCTAATTTATCAAGATTATCAAGATTATCAAATTTAGGCACTTCAACATTTTTATCAGTTAAAGCAGAGCCACTCAAAAAGCTTAGATCTAGAGATGTTATTCGGTGTTCCAAGCAATATTTCGTTGCAACTAATTTTGCTTTTTCTAATTCTATAAAATGACGCTGTTCATAACAAAAACTTAATCCATAAAGAGTAAAACCTTGTGATTTAGCGATAGCGGCAACCGTCGTTGAATCAGCTCCTCCACTCATTAGCAATACCGCTTTTTTCATCTATTATCTCGCTTCCATAATTTTATGCATTTGCAATGAAACTCTGTATCCATATTTTTCGCTAAGAGCTTTGGTTAATTCCATATTACTTTTATTTTTTGCTTCGTTATATTCATCCATTGGCTGAACATAAACTGGAATGTTATGTTTAGTTTGTCCAACCTCTGCAACATTATCATAAAGCTTATTACTGCTAGAAATTATGAATTTTAATGCTGCAACATTCTCTAATAAATCCTCTCTTATTTCAAGGTAATTCTTGCCTGTATTTTTAGGCGAGCATACTATTGAAACTTGACGATTTAAAGGACGATATATTGTGCCATTTGTTTCTATTTGCACTAAAAAATCTAAAGCTACCAAACTATCACACAGCTTTTCAATAGGCTGACGCATAGGCTCCCCGCCCGTGATAACTACTAACTTTCTAATTAATTTTCCCTGTTCATTTCTAGCTAAAGCCTGAATCTGGCTGATAATATCAGCTAAATCCATATTTATCGCGTCATCAAATTCGGTATCGCAAAATTTACAAGCTAAATTACATCCACTTAAACGAAAAAATACGGCAGGGTAGCCAACAAAAGGCCCCTCTCCTTGAAAAGTCGAGAAGATTTCATTAACAGCTAGAACATTGCCATCTCCTTTAACTAATCCTTTAATCGGGTTTTTGCCAAACATCAATATCCTTTGGAATTTTAGGCTATCTTATTTTCAAAGTAGCTAAACCGATAATAGCAAAAATAACCGCTATAATCCAGAATCTTGCTACCACTTTAGATTCACTCCAGCCGATTTTTTCAAAATGATGATGAATTGGCGCCATCTTAAAAAACCTTTTTCCTTTAGTGAATTTAAAATAATATACTTGAATAATAACTGAAGTAGCTTCAATTACAAACAAGCCTCCTATAATTGCTAGCAGCAGCTCATGCTTGGTTATAACACTCACCACCCCAATGGCCCCCCCACAAGCGAGACTACCTACGTCGCCCATAAAAATCTCAGCTGGCTGGGCATTATACCAAAGGAATCCTAATCCGGCTCCAATCATTGCACTACAAAATACTGCCAATTCTGCGCTACCTTCAACAAACTGTAACTGCAAATGATAAGCAAACTTTGAGCTACCTGTTAAATAAGCAATCAGAGCAAAACATGCTGAAGCAATTACGATTGGCACTATTGCTAAACCATCTAATCCATCAGTTAAGTTTACTGCATTAGATGAGCCAATGATTACCACTGTAATAAAAGGAATATAGAACCAACCTAAATCAACTAAAACATTCTTTAGAAACGGAATTGTTATATGAGAGCTATATGATATAGGAACTATATTTTGTATCCATACTCCAACGATGACTGCTATTATAATTTGATAGACTAATTTAAGCTTACCTGAAACGCCTTTTGAATTATATTTTGATACTTTTAAATAATCATCTGCAAACCCTAGTATTGCATAACTCCAAGTAACAAACATTGCCATCCAAAGATAGCTATTATCTAAATCACCCCATAAAATACAAGAGCTAATTACTGAAAAAACAATAGCTATTCCACCCATTGTTGGAGTACCTTGCTTAACTAAATGCTGCTGTGGGCCATCCTCTCTAATCGGCTGCCCTTTATAAAAAACTTTACGCAAATAACGAATTAAAACAGGAATGATAACAAAGGCAACAATCAATGAAGTTAAGAGAGCTCCAGCGCTGCGAACCGTGATATAACGCAATAAGTTGAATGCTTGAAAATGCTCGGCTAGTGGAAAAAATATCTTATAAAGCATGTAACGTTCCCTCGCTTAAATGTTTAGTAAATCCGTATAATTTAGTTAAGTAAAATGACCCTTTAATTAGCAATATATCTCCAGTGAGTAACTTGCTAGGAAGCGCTTGAGCTAAATCTTTTAAGCTCAAATAACTACCGAACTGCTTGTCTTGAGGTAAAGCTTCATGTATAACACTCATTTGCTTGCCAAAACAAATTATTTTATCAATATTGTTAGCAATGATATCCTCAATCAGCCCTAAATGAAGCGCTAAACTTTCTGATCCCAGATCAGCCATATCACCTAGAATAGCAATTTTTCTTCCGGAATAATAGCTCATATTTTTAAGAGCTGCTTTTACTGATACTGGCCCAGCATTATAACTATCATCAATTAAAGTAATTTGCTTATTATCGACATCAATATTTGAGACTAACCCTCTTCCTCTAGGAAGCTTAAAACTTTGTAATGCGCTTAATGCGCTCAAAGGATTAAGTCCTAAACAAGCAATGCAAGTTAGTGCTGTTATCATGTTATTAATCTGATGAATGCCTAGTATATAATTAATTTCAATATTTACTACCTGACCCAAGATATTTAAATTAGCTTTAGTATTATTATCGACTACTTCATAGCTAATAATTTCACTTTCCTTACCAAGACTAATAATTTTATCTATATTAGAGTTAGCTTGAACTTTTTTTAGTAATAATGAATAACAATTACTCAAAGAATTAATTATAGCTATACTGCCAGGAAACAGGCCATCAAAAATTTCAGCTTTAGCTTCCGCAATTCCATCTATTGAATCAAAATTAGCTCGATGAATATTTTCAACAGTCGTAACAATAGCTAGATGCGGCTGTACCATTTTACTTAAAGGAGTAATCTCACCTGCATGATCCATACCAATTTCAAGAATTGCATATTCAGCGTCATCAGGAAGTGAAGCTAAATTAATCGGCACTCCTAGAAAATTATTATAATTTCCACGACTAGCAAAAGTTTTGCCATAATTAGAAAAAGCTATCTGTAGCAACTCTTTAGTGCTGGTTTTTCCTACGCTACCAGTAATTGCGATAAATTTTGCTTTTGACTTGGCGCGCTTATACAACGCCATGCTCGATAGCGCATCCAAAGTATTTTCTACCAGCAAAAGCTGATTTTTATTAGTTAACCCTTTAGGAATCCTTGAAATAATAGCAGCGCTAGCTCCTTTTGCTAAAGCGCTTGATACGTGATCATGACCATCCGATGCAGCCCCTGGCAGCGCTATAAATATATCACCGACTTCAATAAGCCTACTATCAAAAACAAGCTTTCCTCCTTTCCAGTCAGCAAACACCTGCCCCTTGGTTGCTCTCGCTGCTTCTTCTGATGTCCAATTCATAACCAAAACCTTTAAATAAAATTTCTTAATAAATATTATTGAAAAAATTTGCGATTGCAACTAGATTGCTCTTTAAATGCTATTAACTTATGGTTTAATTTAGAGTCTTCTTGCTAAAAACAGCTTAATTGACTATCTTATTATTTTTAATTTAAATTCTAATGGCTCCTAATGTCTATAAAAACACGTTTTGCTCCAAGCCCTACCGGCATGTTACATGTTGGCAACGTTCGCACAGCTTTAATTAATTGGCTGTTTTCACGTGCTCATGATGGTAGTTTTATGCTGAGAATGGATGATACCGACCTCGTTCGCTCAAAATCTGAATACGAAACCGCTATTAGAGCTGACCTGCAATGGTTAGGACTTAACTGGGATGAATTTGCTCGCCAATCTGAACGGCTTAAGCGTTACGAAGAAGTGAAAACTTTATTGATAAATTCAGGTAGACTATATCCGTGTTACGAAAGTCAAACTGACATAGATATGAAACGAAAAATGCTTCTTAGTCGTGGACTCCCTCCTATTTATGATCGTGCAGCACTAAAACTATCGAAAGAAGAGCATCAAGCCCTTCAAGCTCAAGGACATAAACCTCATTATAGATTCTTATTAAAAGATGAATCAATTGAATGGAATGATTTAATTAGAGGGGATATCCAGTTTCAAGCAAAATACTTGAACGATCCTATAGTTATTCGTGAAGATGGCTCAATGACTTATATCTTATGCTCAGCAGTAGATGATATAGACTTTGGCATAACTCATATTTTACGCGGGGAAGACCATATTAGTAATACCGCCATTGCTATTCAAATTACCAAAGCCTTAGGCTGCGCCCCTCCGCAAATGGGGCATCTATCCTTATTACAAAGCAAGACAGGTGAAATTTCAAAGCGCATAGGTGGCTTTGATATCCACTCTCTCCGTGAGCAATTTATTGAGCCCATGGCTATTAATTCTTTGCTTGCAAAAATGGGCTCTTCTGACTCTATAGAAGCGGTAAATAATATGCAAAAATTAATTGCTAATTTCGATATTAATAAATTCAGTCTATCAGCGGTGTGTTATGACTTTAATGACTTATTGCAGCTTAATCATAAATTAATCAACGATCTCAGTTTTGAAGAAGTAAAGCCTAGCTTAGATATGCTTGAGGTAAAGATTAGCAAAGAATTTTGGCAAGCCACTCATGGTAATTTAAATACCATAAATGAAGTTGTCGATTGGTGGAAAGTTTGTAACCAAAAAATAATTTCCAACATAGA
>CANDYO010000147.1 GCA_947424995.1 Rickettsiales bacterium
TAGGTCCTACATCGATCCCTCTTAAATAACATTATAACATATTTTTTACTTACAATCCTCGGGACCAAGCTTTGCTTGGTTTCCGGGGATCCATGCTAAATTAAGTACCTGAAGAGATTATGGATCCCCCTAAGCTAGGCGTCGCCTAGCTCGGAGAATGATGACCTCACGTGTTTTGAGTAAGATTTTATCTTATATAACAGCCTCTTCCTATCCCCCATTTTTTAAAAGATTGAATTAAAGTCATTATTTTGTATAATGACTTTACAAATCGATGCACGAAATTATATTCAAAAAAGGTTATTGTATAATATGAATGAAGTTGTCACCCGTTTCGCTCCTTCTCCAACAGGCTATTTACATATTGGCAGCGCTAGAACTGCGCTTTTTAGCTACCTATTCGCTAAACATAATAAGGGAAAATTCTTATTACGCATTGAAGATACCGATCGTAAGCGTTCCACTCAACAAGCAGTGGATGCTTTATTAAATGGTTTAAAATGGCTTGGTATTGAATGGGATGGAGAAGAAGTCTATCAATTCTCTAAAGCTAAGCGCCATCAAGAAGTAGCTATGCAACTACTTGAGCAAGGCAAAGCCTATAAATGTTTTTTAAATAGCGAAGAATTAGAAAAATTACGTGAAGAAAGTATGTTGAGCGGCAAACCAATTCAAAGTAAATGGAGAGATGCCTCCATTTCAACTCATCCAAATTTACCTTATGCCGTTAGGATTAAGGCTCCCCGTGAAGGAGTTACGATTGTAAAAGATCAAGTACAAGGAGATATAGCTACTGAAAATCACATTCTTGATGATATGATCTTATTGCGTTCTGATGGCAGCCCAACTTATATGCATGCTGTAGTTGTTGACGACCATGATATGGGCGTTACTCATATAATTAGAGGTGATGACCACTTAAGCAATGCAGCTCGCCAAGTAATATTATACCAAGCAATGAACTGGCAGGTCCCTATTTTTGCTCATATTCCTTTAATTCATGGTCAAGATGGAAAAAAACTATCCAAACGGCATGGAGCTTTAGGAGTAGAAGGTTATCGTGATATGGGCTATTTACCAGAAGCGCTTTGCAACTATCTATTAAGACTTGGCTGGAGCCATGGTAATGATGAACTAATTAATAAGGCTCAAGCTATTGAATGGTTTAACTTAGAAGCAATCGGAAAGTCTCCGGCTCGCTTAGACTTTAAAAAGCTAGATAATGTAAATAACCATTATCTTCAACAAGCTGATAATAATCGATTATTAGAGCTAATGATTCCATTTTTATCTAAACTTAGCGAAGCAAGCAAAAATAACATTCTAAGTGGCTTAAATAGCTTAAAGCAAAGAGCTCACACTATTCTTGAATTAGCAACTAGTGCTAAGATCTATATTATTGAAGAAGATATTGTTATCCCAAGTGAATTGAAGCAGCATATAATGGCAAAATTTGAACTAATTCAAGAGTTTCAGCATCAAATCTCTAAATTAAGCGATTGGAACAAAGATTCCTTAATGGAAGCAGCTAAAATATTTGCTCAAAAAAATCAAATAAAATTAGGGGATTTAGCAGGAGTTATTAGGATTTTATTAACTGGCTCTACAGCTTCTCCTAGTATTTTTGAAATTATGTCAATCCTAGGAATAAATATCTCTATGAAAAGGCTAAGCAATGTTTATAACTCATAATCAATTCAAACCTAAAAATATTCGTTATGGATTTTTTACTAAAAATATTCCCAATTCCAATCATAGATATTTACCTCATTACGAAGGGCACCAACAAAGTACCAAGTCAGTCGCTGAAATTTTTGGTTGTGAGGATATCGCTTTCGTAAAACAAGAGCACACCGATAAAGTGATCATAGTTGATAACTATAGCAGCTATTGCGTAGCAGATGGCCAAATCACTAATAAACCAAATATAGCTTTAGCCGTTTTAACAGCTGATTGTGTACCAATTTTACTAGCTGATGAAAAAGCTGGAATCGTTAGTAGCGTTCATGCTGGATGGCGTGGAGCTAAAAGCAACATCATGAAAAATGCCGTAGAGCAAATGCAAGCTTTAGGCGCTAAGAATATCACCGCTATTATCGGACCATGCATAAAACAGCATTGCTATGAGTTTGGTGGCGACCTATATCAGGAATTTCTTCTTGAATCGCAAGATAATCAACAATTCTTTATCCCTAGCACTAAACAAGATCACTACATGTTTGATCTACCAAGTTTTGTTAGACATAAGCTTACAAGCTTAAATATAGAGCAAATACTAGATATTGAGCGCAATACATATGATGATGAAGAGAATTTCTTTAGCTTTAGACGCACAACTCACAATCCAGAAAGTCCAATGGGTAACATAATTTCAGTGATTATGCTGGTTGATTAAAACATATATTACCTAAAAACGCTATTATAGGATTGAATTTCTCTCGACTTTTCTATTGCTTTTATCAGCAAATCGGCAGATACTAGAATAGTTGAAATTATTATTATTATGTATATGCAATGTAAAGCCTTTTGTTCGGCAGATTCTTACCAAATGAACCTGTTATATAAATTTCTCAAGAAAAATGAACAAGTACCTCAAAAATTCCGTAGTGTTATTTATGCTCCCTTAAATGAAGGACATGTCTTTTATTTTTCATATGGTTGTGTGGTTTTTTGGGAACTTGATGATGAAGAAATAAATCATGCTCTTAAAAAATTAAAAAACTTCGAAGAAGATCATCTTCAAAAAGCTAATTCTGATTCCTATTTCATTGTCCAAGGCAGTGCAATAAAAGTATACCAAAATGAAATATGTTTAAATCAAACTGCTGGAGTGATGGAGAGATTAGCCATTTCTCATGCTTTAGCTCAATCAATGAAGTTATCAGTATTTGAAGAACGAGTTGAGCAAACAATCAAAAAAACAGAGCATATTCCTAAATCTTTAGCAACTAGTGGTAAAATCACCTTATCTGGTAGAGAAATTGCTAAAAAAATAGGTAAATTATTTCTTGAGCGGAGCTCGATTAATTTACATAGCGATATTCTAGATACGCCAGAGTTTTTTTGGGATAATCCAGAATTAGAGCCGATTTATCATCTAACCGCTAATGACCAAGATATTAAACAAAGAGTAGATATTTTAAATAAAAGACTTAACTTAATTCATGAATTATTTCAAATGCTGAGCGATGTATTTAACAATCGTCATAGTTCTTTACTTGAAATTATCATTATCATATTAATTGGAATAGAAATAATTTTAACTATCGGTTTTAAAATAGTTAAGTAACGAGGGAAATGTGAGAGCAACTTTAGAAAGAATGATGTTTGACAATGTTGGCATTATCCACTTCATCGGCATTGGTGGTATTGGAATGAGTGGTATAGCTGAAATTATGCATAATTTAGGTTACCAAATTCAAGGTTCAGATTTAAGCGAGAATGATAATGTTTTGCGTTTGCGTAATATCGGCATTCAGGTACTCATAGGTCATCAACCTGAAAATATTGAAGATGTTTCAGTAGTAGTTAAATCTACAGCGGTCAAAGACACTAACCCAGAAATATTAGCTGCTAGAGCTAAACGTATTCCAGTAGTTAAACGTTCTGAAATGTTAGCTGAGTTAATGCGACTTAAAATTTCAATAGCAGTTTCAGGAGCGCATGGTAAAACCACTACCACAGCTTTTGTAGCAGCTCTTTTTGAAGCCGCTGAACTTAGCCCAACAGTTGTTAATGGCGGAATTATCAATACTAAAGGCACTAATGCTTATTTAGGTAGCAGTGATTATCTTATTGCTGAAGCTGATGAATCAGATGGAACTTTTATTCGCATTCCAGCAACTATAGCGGTTATTACTAACATCGATGCTGAACATCTTGACTATTATGGTAATTTCGAGCATTTAAAAGAAGCTTATGAAGCATTTATCCATAATTTACCTTTTTATGGCTTTGCGGTAGTTTGTAAAGATCATCCAGAAGTTGCTAATTTAATCACTAAAATCCAAGATAGAGAAATCATTACTTATGGTATAGATTCAAAGCAATTAGATATTCAAGCAATTAATATCGTAGAAAATATCGCTGGCTCAGTATTTGACGTTAAGGTTTCAGCTCGGGTAGTGGGACAAGAATTTACTGCTGAAAAAATTAATTTACCAGTAGCAGGTAGACATAATATACTAAATGCTTTAGCAGCTATCTCCATCGGGGTTAAATTAAAATTCAAGACCCAATATATTATTGATGCCTTTGCAAAATTCAAAGGAGTTAAGCGAAGATTTACTAAAACTGGCGAGGTAAATGAGGTAAGTATAATTGATGATTACGCTCATCATCCCGCTGAAATCAAAGCTACGTTGTGCACAGCAACTCAGGCAACTAAGCTTAACAAAGATGCAAAAATATTCGCTATAGTACAACCTCACCGTTACAGTAGAGTAGAAAATTTATTCTCAGAATTCGTTCATTGTTTTGATGATGCTGATGTAATACTGGTAGCTGATATTTATTCTGCAGGTGAAACCCCAATTGATGGGATTAATAAAGAAGTACTTATCTCTGCACTCAGACAAAATTATAAGAACAAAGAAATTTTAAGCTTAGATTCACCAAATAAATTACCAGAAATTTTAACTAAAATGACTAAAAAAGGTGATATTATAGTATTTATGGGTGCTGGCACCAGTACTAAATGGGCCAATGATCTTCCAGAAGAATGGGAAAAATACTTAAATTAATGCGCAATACTATCAAAAAAGATCCAAAAGATATGAAGATTGTGGTAGCAATGTCAGGGGGCGTAGATAGCTCAACTGTTGCTGCAATGCTGGTTAACGAAGGTTACCAAGTTATTGGGGTGACTATGCAGTTATATGACCATGGGTTAACCGTAGGCAAGAAAGGATCATGCTGCGCTGGGCAAGATATTTAC
>CANDYO010000148.1 GCA_947424995.1 Rickettsiales bacterium
TTTTTTCGTATATTATAATATTATTAATTTATTAACTAGTAATGAGGAAAAAATTATGACTTATTTTATTATTAATCGACTCCATCGAGCCTGGCACAATCAAGCAGAAGCAATTGAACCAATAGATAAAAATATAAAATATGAGAGATTTAAAAATGACCAACGAAAATGAAAACCAAAATACTAACTTAACTCCAACAATAAAGAACAAATATGTAATTACTGATTCAATGGCTAAAGGATTCTTAAATGAAAACCAAAATACTAACTTAAGTGAAATAACAGAAAAAAAATACCCAGTTACCGATTCAATCGCCGCCGGAATATTAGTAGATGGATTAGTAATGGCAGAATTATTTGCTATACCTTATATCGCACCAGGATTACTAGCTTTACCAGTACTTGCTCCAGCGGTTATTACAGGAACAGCAGTTTTATATGGTACCTCAGCTGCTTATAGCTATTACGTCAGAGCCAATGCTCTTGAAAATGAGCATGGTATACTTGCTTACGTTGAAAGCGGAATAAATAAATATGGTCTTAGACAAGCTGTAAAGAGCGCAACAAACATTGGCTATAAATTTTATAATGGTAAAGCTTTAGATGTAGGCACTGAAGTTTTTACAATCTTATATGAATCAGCTATAGGCGCTGTAAATAATGTAGCTTATGGACTTGGTAATAAAACAATCACTGGTTCTAATAGTACCACGCTTAAGCACTTAGCATCTCCATATTATATTGAATCTTCGGAGTCAGCAATAAAAGCATACATTGAAAATAAAAATATCGCTAGCGAAACTAATATTGGCTTAGTTGCTGGAGTTTTAGTAAATTTTCACGCTAATGTTGTTTATGCTAATGCAATAGGCCCTATTCACACTATGGTAGATTATTTTTACCAAGAACCAGCTGGCCAAACTGCCAACCAAGAACTATAAGCAAAGGACTATTGCTGAATAAGCATTTAGCGCGTCATCCCTGGCAAGCCGCATAGCGGCTTAGACCGAGGATCTCAGGGGGGGGGAGCTTCGCTCTTATAAGATCCCCGATCCCGGACTTCGTCCTCGTCAGGGATGACGCGGAAATGGTATAACACAAAAAAAACAAAGGTAAAAAAGTAATGCATTTAAGACTAACTAATATAAAAAATATCAATATGAACTTAGTTCATAAATGCATTGCTTTGCCTAATCTCTTCTATATCTCTCGACGATACAAATATGTTTAAACACTAAAATTTAATATATATATAATATTTATCAGAGAGATTTAAAAATGACTAATGAGATAGAAAACGAAGTATGCCTAGCCGAATCAACTAGCGAAGTTATTATAAATAACATAAAAAATCACAATTATCACTTTATTGAATCTTTTAATAAAGCAGCAGAAATTGATCTAATTGCATCTATAGCAACAGAAATAACATTAGATGGTACAAAATCAACCAGTCAACTAAGTTATGAATTTATCATAGATACTGGTAAATATACAATTAGAAGTAATATTAGAGACCTAGTGAAATATGTAGCCGATGAAAAGCACATTAAAGATCTAGTTATGAGTATTTTTGGTGAAAACTATGATGTAACTGCGATTTCATTTATTGAAGCAATCACAGCTGGAGCAGCAGGTGGTGCTTTCAAATACGGTTTAACCGGTCAAAATATATACGTTGGAATGATTAATAATATATTATATGAACTATGTAATAATTATGATTCATGCAGTGAAAATTCAGTAAACCTAGCTATATATACAGCAATCGTTGAAACATCGGATGTAGTCGCTCAAGAATTCATAGCTGCAGTAACTCAAGATCCATTACTAGCAGCAGCTGCTGGGTTAAGTTATTATTCAAAAATGAGATCGATATTTGCAAAAACTTTTTATGAACAAGCTTCTACTGGATTAGCAATAGGAGGAAACATAGCTACCGCTGGAGAATTTATATATACTCCAAACCCACAGCTTGCCTCTAATTTAGTTGGGTGCATATCTTCATATGGTAATCACTCAGTTGGAATGAACTCAACTATAGATCATGCTTTTTCAGGTTTAGTGAGCAGAGATGATTATGATTATAATTTTGATTTACAGCACTATACGAGTTAAGTTTGCATTTGAGGAGGTGTTCCTCTTGTATATAACTAAATAGACGCCATTTTTGGCATCATCTTTTGGCGTCATCCAGAACGCAGCTGAACGTAGTAAAGCAAGTGTAGGATGACACGTTACCAAACTACTTATTTACATTATAAAATTTAAGCGCCTTTTCTATTTTATTAAGTAGAACTTGTTTCTTATATGGCTTTCTAATAAAACAAAATATCCCTTTATCAAATGCTTTAATAATTTCCTCTTCATCAGAACTGCCCGTTTGAAGTATTACCGGTATATTGCTAAGCTTTGAATTATTTTTAATTTCACTCAACACATTTAACCCATACATGTCTGGCATCATCAAATCAAGCAATATAACAGATACAGATTCGTAATGATCTTGAATATATTTTAAACCCATTTGACCAGAGCTGGTTTTAATTAAATTATATTTGCTATCATGCAACAATAATTCCATGCTAGTTAGACAGATTTCTTCATCATCTATTATTAATATGTTAGGTTGCCCATCATGTAAATCAATAGCGCTTGGCATACCAATTTCCTGTTCAAATGATTGAGCAATAGGAATAATAAAATTAAAAGTTGCTCCACCATCTTTATTATTATCTGCCCATATTTTTCCATGATGAGCCCTGATTATTTCATGACAGATTGTTAAACCTAAACCTACGCTACCTGGTTGATTCTTGATCATCTCTCCTTGACTAAAAGGAGCAAAAATACTAGTGAGTTCAGATTCAGGAATTCCAATACCCTGATCACTTAAGGCAAAATGGATTGCTTCATATTCATAACCATCTTTAATAACTATTGTAGTAGGCATAATAGTTGCTGAAATATAACCATTTTTTGGACTAAATTTAATTGCGTTAATTAATAAGTTATGAACCACTTGATCAATACGATCTTTATCAGCCAAAATGCGGACCGGTTTACTATTAACAAAGTTAATAGTAATAGGTTTTTTATGCAGATATAAAGCTTTAGCTTCTTGAATAATTTTAGTGGTAAGCTCTGCAAGATCAAATGTAGTTAAATCTAAAGACATTTTATTACTATTAGAAAGTTTTGATAAATCCAATAGATTGACTATTAGAGACAAGAGGCGTTTAGTGCTGTAAGCAATCTGATGAATAAAATCTAACTTCTTAGCTTCTGGAAGATCCGACCAATCATTAATAAGCACTTCAGTAATAGCCGTCACACCTTGAAGTGGACTTCTAATTTCATGCGTTAAGCCATTCATAAACGATGTCTTATCTGAAAGAGATTGTTCCAAAGCATTTGTACGCTCTGCAACCTTATTTTCTAATCTTAAATTAGTAATCGATAATTTATTATGAGAAGTATATATTTCTTGCACCAAATCTTTTTCAACTTTAAATGAAAATTTAATTTTCTCAAGCGCATCAGCAACTGCAGCCCCTTCTTTACTGTGAATACGTGGAATAATAGTATCAATATTTCCATTAGAAATAGAAACAGCAGCTTTAGATAAATTTAAAAAAGGATTTAATATTGATTGATAAAATAAATAAATTAAACCAAATATTATTACTAATAAAAACAATAACTCAAATTTATATGACAGTAGGCCATAGAAAAAGTCTTTATATTGAATAACGGTTGGGTTAATTCCTATTACTACAATAAAAGGAAAGTGTGATATTTTAGAAATGACATAATTCTCATCCACTGTTGAATATAATTGTTCATCATTATTGTTATTAATAAAACTCTCTATATTGTTTTTTAGTTGCAGATGGTCAGAAATACTAAAGTTAGGAGAATGGATAATAATGTTATCTTCTAATACGCTAAAAACAGCATAATACATATCTTGATGATGATTTTTAACTTCCTTATTCATCTTAGAAATAAATTCTTCTATAACTAGACCAGTAACTAGGCAGCCTAAGTATTGTCCATTTTTATCTCTTATTCCCATAGCAGCGGGAGCTATCATTCTATTAGATAAAGAACCACGGTCATTTTTTGAGAAATGTAAAACAAAAGCTTGATTGAGTATATCTTTGATATAAGACCTATGAGATATATCTGCTGGGTCATCGAGAGCGGAAAAGCTATTAACTTTAATGTGGTGATTACTATCCGCCCAACCAATTTGGTTTAATGGTACGGTATAAATCTTTGAATCACTTGAAAACAATTGTAATAATTTCTGTATCTCTAAACTGCTCATTACTCCTTCCTTGCCACTAATAATAGTAGCTAAAAAGCGCATCTTATCTTCCGTATATTCAAATTCATGAATAAGGTTATGACTAATGCTATAAGCAGACTCAACTATATTTTCATTAAGTAATTTTTTACGAACGCTTTCAATCTGCCACCCTACACAAAATATTAAAGATATAAAGACAAGAAATGTTAAACTAATGAATCTAGCAAAAAGAGAATAATTGGTGCTTTTTTTTTCAATCATATCTACATATTATCCTAATATAATTAAGCTTATTTATGGCAAAACTTAATTCACATAAAGGTTATTAATAGAAGATTTTGAAGACGATGTAAATAGATAATATCGTTAAGATTGAATAAAGTTTTGAACATTTTTCGCAAATACACGTCAGAAGTGCATTTAAGTTCTTCATCACTTAGAAAAAAAATTATTTTTATACTCTTAGGCTGCGGCTGCGGCTGCACTCAAGAAAGAATTATCTAGATTTTGCAGCTTTTTACTCTCAATTGGCTCAAGACTAAAAATAAGTTTTTGATTTCTTTTCTCAATATTAAATAATAA
>CANDYO010000149.1 GCA_947424995.1 Rickettsiales bacterium
CTCAGGAGTATTCACAAGATCCCCGATCTCCAACGCCTTCGGCGTTTCCGCCCAAGATGACGTAGAAAAGGGTTCTGTAGAACAAATTCCTAAAGCTTCAATTACATCTGCGCTCCCAGACTTACTGGTAGAGCTTTTACCGCCATGCTTTGCTACATATACGCCGCAACTTGCAATGACCAAGCTTGCGGCTGTGGAAATGTTAAATGTACCAATCTCATCTCCACCAGTGCCAACAATATCAATAATATCATATGGACATTTTATTTTCGTTGTTTGCGCAAAAAAGAAATCTCTGGCACCAAGTAACTCTTCTATAGTTTCTTTTTTAGCGCGAAGCAGAGCTAAAATAGCTGCTTGCTGTTCAACCGGAGCATTTTCCATTAGTGCGAATAAATCATAACTTTCTAGTCGTGATAGGTCATCTCTAGCTATCAACTTCTGTATATATTTTTTCATTTTATGTTACCCTTAGCTTTGTTTGATATTCTGGTAATAAGTAGTTTTTTTCCTCTAATACATTACCTATAATTTTAAGGCATAGCTTTATATCATCAGAATTTAAATAAAGTGGATTTACGCATAACCTAATTAAGTTAGGTTCACGATAGTCGCATATTATACCATGCTTAATAAGTGCTCTTGATAAAGAGTAAGCCTGATCATGAAGAAATCCTAGATGC
This sequence comes from Rickettsiales bacterium, assembly GCA_947424995.1. Taxonomy (GTDB): domain Bacteria; phylum Pseudomonadota; class Alphaproteobacteria; order Rickettsiales; family CANDYO01; genus CANDYO01. The sequence goes on from CANDYO010000149.1 coordinate 684, forward strand.
CCACCACGTAATTTAGTTTTAGGACTACAGACATCTAACCCATATTGTTTTAAGCCTTTTTCTAGAATTACTAATGACTGAAAACTCTGCTCATATAGTTTTGTTATATCAATATTTTCAAAAATTCCTAGCGCAGCTTCTAATGCCTTTAAACTCAATATATAAGGTGTTCCAGCAATATAGCTTGCTGCTCCACTAGACTTATAGGTAGAAGCAAAAGTAAATGGCTGTTCATGTCCCATCCAGCCATATATTGGGCTTTTAGCATTATGGATATGTCGTGCATTTACATAAACAAAAGAAGGAGCGCCTGGCCCTCCATTTAAATATTTATAGGTACATCCCACTGCAAAATCAGCATCAGCTTCTTTTAAATTTATTGGTAATAAGCCAACACTATGCGATAAATCCCAGATTACTAGTATACCAAACTGATGGGCATGTTTGGTAATCTCTACCAGATCATATACAGAAGCATCGCGATAATTTACCTGAGTCAGCATGAGTACTGCAATAGTATCGTCTAAACTCTCAATGAGCTTTTCAGCCGTTACAGTTTTTAAAACTACTTCATTATTAAACTCAGCTATTCCTTGGGCTATATATAAGTCAGCTGGAAAATTATCATCAGTAGTTAGGATAATCTTACGTTTACTATTAATCTTTAAAGCGCTCATTAGTACTTTAAATAGATTAACAGATGTAGAATCGCTAACTACCACTTCTGAGACATCCGCACCAATAAGAGGAGCTATCTTGGTAGCCACACTAAAGGGAAGATCAATCCAAGCTTTATCATTCCATGCTTTTATTGCATATAGACTCCAATCTTGCATTGTTTTACTCACTGCATCCATAGCCAATTTAGAGCATGGTCCTAGGGAATGTCCACACATGTAGATTGCATCTTCTGGTAATATAAATTGATCTTTATGCATTTTCATTTCCTTGTTATTTTTAGATTTAACTCTTCAGCTTTCTTTATGCTGATGAAGCTATGATGATCTTTAGTGCTAGGATATATAGGCTTAAGTTTAGAAATATCAGTGCCATTTAAAACCTGCACCACAAGCTTTCCAGCATTGATTCCAACTTGCTTATAATCAACACCAAAACTTGCAAGAATCATATCAGCTTTGACATCTTCTTCATTTACATTTAGAACTGGAATTCCCATTTCATTGCTTATCTGCGCAATGGCTGGCAATGTTGGTTGTATCTGTCCACTCCCACCAACATAAATAAAATCTACTTTTCCTTTAAAATTTTGCATAGCCGCAGGTACATCTCTAGCTTGGTTTATTGGAATCGCCAAAACTTTCATTCCTGCCGACTCTGCAGCTTTTTGCATCATTTTTACTAAAGTAAAATCATTAGTTTCGGATGTTGAATATAAAATTCCAATTGTCCTTGCATTAGGAATTAGTTGTTTTGCAAATTCTAGTAGCATTTGTAGATCTTGCCTGTCTGAACTTCCGGTCATATTAACATCTGGAGTATATTGCTCTTTTAATAATCCGGCTCCAACTGGGTCAGTAACAACATTATAAATAAGGGGAATATCTTTAACTGCGCCCTTAGCAAATTGGGCTACTGGAGAGGTCATTACAACCATTACCTTGGGAGATAGCCCCCTAAGTTTAGTAATCATTTGCGGAAGTAATGATAGATCAAAACCTATATCATCAATTTTGTATCTGACCGTTTTATTCTCAATAAATCCATTTTTGGCTAATTCCTCTTTAATGCCTTCTATAGCCGCGTCTAGTGAAGAATGAGGGCCATAATTAGCGATGGCAATAATGGGCAAACTCTCTTCATTACGAATATTTATGATGGTAATAATGAAAATAATTAGTGCAATAAAAACAACAATAAAGATTTTTTGATACTTCATCATCAAACTCCTTCATTCAAGTAAATTGAATGTATATATTTTTCTTAAAACTAGGGTATGGGTATTCAGAGCGAGCTGAGACGCCAGAGAAGAAAAATTGATGAGTTTGGTATTTTGTATGTATTTGACATATGTGTATTCAATATAGTTAAAATTGACAATAAAAGATCTTCCAGCGAAATACTAACGCCAGTACCATGATATTATTGTAAAATTTTTAACTACTGCAGATAACATATTTGATAACTTGATATAAATTATATTAGGCAATTCTATTACACTATAATTATATATGTCAACAATAATTATAGCATTGGATAAAAAATTATTCCTGCTGGTCTCTAAGAATAGCATTGAATACGGTTATAGAACTAATTATTACCAAAAACCATTCATGCAACAAAATCCTTCGATCCCGTTAATCTAACGCATAAAACTACAGCATTGTACCAATCATTGAACGCATCATTTTGATGCGCAACATTCCAGTCAAATTGAGCATTTTGTTTTTGTTGATCTAGATTAATATAATCAAAATCAAAATAAACATTTTTGTAATATTACTTCAAATTCTTTAGCATATTTTGTCGGAACAAATTCATATACTGAATATTCCGCACATTTATTTATTGCAAAGGGATCTTGGTTTAAAATATTTTGGAGAATTTCTTTGCTTGAACTTTTAGCAATCAAAATACCACCATTTCTTGGTACTTGTGGACCAGAAGCAATTAACACACCTTGTTTATAACAATTATCTAGAAATTCTAGATGCTTAAGCCTATAAGCATCTATTTCCTCAATCGCTACAATATACCTTAAAATTACAATGAAAAGATTATCCATTTTCTTTTAACATCCATATTTCGTTATTATCTCTCTGTTCTCTGATTTTCTTAAATCCTGCTTTCTCATAAGTTTTAATAGCAGCAATATTATCCATGTCTGGATTTACCAAAATATTCTCGTAAACCTGGCAATCAAATCTTTTTAGTACTATTGCGCCAATTCCTTTTCCAATATAATTTACGTCACCAATAAAAAAATCAATTGCGCCGAGTGATTTTGGTAAGTCAACTAGTGAGGTCTTTCTAGCAAAGTCATATGCATTATAGATTTGAATATAACCAATTGGCTTATTATTAACATAAATAATATAGCTATGAATAGCTTTTTTCTCGCCATTTTCTAGTTTATAGCCTTGTATACGCTTAAAATATTTCTCTCTAATCAACTCTTCAGTGTAAATTATATCCTGATCCCACCAAGCTTTAACATGAGGAGTTTTAAGCCATTTGAGAAGCAATAAAAAATGTGATTGAGCTAAGGATTTAAATTCTATTTTCATGTTTTTTGTTTTTTTTATAGGCTTATGCTATACTGACCAATATTATACTCAATAATTTATGATATCAAACATGAAAATAGAACTTAACTATTCTTCTAAAGCTGAAGATATCGAATATCTAACCCAAAAAATTGATGAAGAAATCAAAGAATATGGCTCGAGCTTACCTTTTTTATTTTTTATTAAGAATAAAGATGATCAAATAATAGCTGGATGTAATGGTTGCATAATCTTTGGCTGTATTTATACCGATCAATTATGGGTAGACCCTGATTATCGTCACCAAAGCTTTGTAGCAAGTTTTATCTTTCTTTAATGAGGTTTTAAAATGATATTAAGTAGAATCCTATTATTATTTATTTTTATTTCCAGTAATGCTATTGCAGAGCAACAGCTTTATATTATGCTTAATGTTGACAATACTATTATTGATCGAGTTCAGAATTGTGATTCTAAGATCATAAAGACTCTAAAAAAACAAAATATTAATGTTCAGCAGTTAAAATTTATCGCGAGCTATGAAAATTCGCCTAAATTCATGTCGATGTATAAAAAATTAGCCGAAGGAAAAGAACTTATAAATGAATCTAAATATATGAGTAAAGTAGAGGTGCAAGAAATTGCTAATAATGAATTTAGGATTACTGAATGCATTGCTATCAGGCCGGCAATTAAAGATTTATTAGAGCAGCTAACGCTGCTTAAAATACCAGTAACAATTTTGTTAACCTCAAGAAATGATACCACCAGAACCGCAAATTTGCAGAGAAATCTTAACCTCAAAATTGACGGTAAAAATTTCTCTCAAATAACGAAGGTAGTGCCAAGAGATTATTTTCGCATAAAACCAAAAGACGTTTCACTTAAAAGCGCCGTAGAGCTTAGGAAAAATCTAAAATATATCAAGCCTGATGATTTCGTTATTTTACTTGATCA
>CANDYO010000150.1 GCA_947424995.1 Rickettsiales bacterium
AATGGTAGAAATTTCTGGTTTCAGGAAGGCTATATTCTTCCTTGTTATCTTGATACTCTTGTTGCAACTCTTCTTCAGTCACTTCAGTACGCGCTTGCAAAGCATTAGCAGAAAGAATTAAATAGCTGAAGTTACGATACTCTTTAGTTTTAAAAGCATCTTGTTTTTTTTGATAATAATCTTGTAAATTTTGCTTGGTGGTATTGGTGATATCAGTTTTTTCAGTATTTACATCAATCAAAGTGATCGAACGCTTCTCGGTTAAAAACCCGTATAGATAATCGCTAAGGATTTTTTTAAGTGGTAAATTTACGGTTAAGCTATTGATAAGAAATTTAGATGAAATTTGTTCAGATAACCCAGCTAAAAATTTTGCTTCAGTAAGATTATTATACTCTAGTACTCTTTTATAATTTTCTAGATCAAATACTCCATTTTTTTGAAAACTAGTATCACTACGAATATATTCGGCTACGGTTTCTGAAGAAATCTGAATACCTAAGGCTTTTGTTTCTTGGTTGATTAAAGATTGAGTAATGAGTTGAGTAGCAACATTAAGGCTAATTGATTCTTGTTGAGTTTGGTTTGGTGGTTGCTTTAAATGCAATTTAGCGATAGCATCTTGTTTAGCTTGAAGAAAATCATTTAAGCTAATTTTATCTTTACCAACTGTTGCAATGATATGCGCTCTTGAGCCAGTAAAATCTCCGATACTTACAGCAAAAGCAATAGCAAGTAGCAAGAGGAAAAACTTAAAAAAAGAATTATGGGTAATTTTACGAATTTTTTCTAACATAATGGCCTAATAAAGATTTGAAATGAACTCAATAATTGTTTATACATAATAGCAAGACAAAAGCCAACTAGTACCTGATAATTTATGCAAAAAAATGATAAAAAACCGTTAATTGTGGCAAACTGGAAAATGCACAAAATGCTTTCTTCTAGCAAAACTATGCTTAAAGAGCTGCTGCAGCCATTACCAAGTGAACTTAAATTAGATAACGTTGTTTTATGTCCTCCAGCCACTTTGCTCCATATGTTAATCGAACAATTTGCTAGCACTTCAATGAAGTTTGGTGGACAAGATTGCTCTAGTTTAGCTGGTGATGAAGGCGCTTTTACTGGCGATATTAGTGCAATGATGCTCAAAGATTTAGCCTGCGAATATGTTATTATTGGCCATTCTGAGCGACGCAAATATCATCTAGAGCAAAATCAGCAGTTAAAAGCTAAAATCTCTTATGCTCATAATGCTAGTTTAACCGCAATTTTATGTGTAGGCGAAAATTTAAATCAACGAGAAGACGGCAGCTACTTAAAATTTTTAAGCGAAACATTAGCAGAAACTTTGCCTAATTCAGCTAACTTTGATAATACTATAGTTGCCTATGAACCAATTTGGGCAATCGGTACTGGTAAAACTGCTAATTTAAATCAAATTGAAGAAGTACATCAATTTTTAAGCGATGAAATTACTATTTTATTAGCAAAATATTCGCAAAAACCTGCACAAAGGTTTGAACAACTCCCTAAAATAATATATGGTGGTTCAGTAAATACAGAAAATGCTGAATGCATATTAGCATCTAAGCAAGTTTCTGGTTTATTAGTTGGTGGCGCAAGTTTAGATGCGCAGAAATTCTATAAGATAATCCAAACAACTCAAAAGAAATTAGAAAGGTAGCTATGCAATTAATATTTTTAGTAATCCAAATTATTTTAGCTGTGGCCATTATTGGGATGGTTTTATTACAAAGAACGGGCGGCGATAGTTTAGGCAGCTTAGGCGGTGGTGGCGGCCTCAGTGGCAACAATATAATTAGTGGCAGAACTTCAGCTAGTTTTTTAACCAAAGCTACTACAGTTTTGATGATATGCTTTATGGTTAATAGCTTAGTTTTAGGTAATTTGGCAATGCGTCAACATAAGTCAACTTCAATAGTTGAAAAAATACATACTCAGCAACAAGAGACCGTAAAACATGAAGCAGCCCCTAAAGGTGCTCCAGTTAATCAGTAATCTAGCTATTTGCTTTGAGCGCTTTGTCTCTTCCATAACTTTTCATTGAGTGGTTTAGGAGTAGGACTAGGATTAATTGATGCTCTCGTTGCTTCTTCGTAGCTTGGCGGTCGATCGATCATGGCCTTTAGATTATTTTTTAGATCTTGCCTCTTTTGTCCTAAGCTTGAACTGCTAGAGTATTCCATTCCTGCTGCTCCTAAATATGCTAAGGGCAGAGATATAGGTGATGCAAGCAATTTAGTGGCAAGAGTAAGCGTAACTCCAGTAAGAGCAACAAACGTAGAAACTCCAAATCTAACTACTCTTGCAGCAGTTACTAATGTATTTCTTACGCAGGTTCCAAAAGCTTCTAAATTAGTTTTACCAACTCCGTAGACTCTTTGCTCTTTAAGATGTTTTTTTAGGTCAGTATAGTTTTCCGCTAAAGATTTATATTCACTATTTTGTTGATATAACGTAGATTCATGATTTTTAGTTTTAGTGTTAAGAAATTCTTTTGGCAATATATCTTTAAACTCTTCTAGAAACTCTTGAAGATGTTGATTTTTATCTTTATCACCTCCTGATGCTTCTTCATGAAGATCTGCCATTGCAGCTTTGAATAATATATTAGTAAGATATTGTAAATTTTTTCCTTCTCTAGTCATAGAGGCGGCTTGCATTAATTCACCATAAAATTCTTCTACCATAAAAAACTCTCTTTTATTAAACTATAAATAATTATATTTAATAAATGGTTAATTCTGGTATTGCTTCTTTTATCTCTAATCTATTAGTCGTTACTTGATAGCTAAAAATAAATATGCTATAAAGATTTGAGCGCAAAAAATACAATCCCTAAAGTATCAGTTTAAGTGAGTGAAGCATGGCTAGGTTTATTTTTATTACAGGTGGAGTCGTTTCTTCTTTGGGCAAAGGACTAGCTTCTGCAAGTTTAGCTGCACTGCTCCAAGAGCGAGGTTATAGGGTACGTCTGCGTAAACTAGATCCGTATCTTAATATTGACCCGGGTACAATGAGCCCATATCAACATGGTGAAGTGTTCGTCACTGAAGATGGAGCAGAAACCGATCTTGATCTCGGTCATTATGAGCGTTTTACTGGTATAGATGCTAGACGTGGAGATAATGTTACAGCCGGAAAAATTTATTCTGATCTGTTAATTAAAGAAAGACGTGGTGATTATTTAGGTGCCACCGTTCAAGTTATCCCACACGTAACTAATTTAATCAAAGAATTTATCAGCAATAATACTGATGATGCAGACTTTATCCTGTGCGAAATAGGTGGCACCGTAGGTGATATTGAAGCCCTACCATTTTTTGAAGCTATCCGTCAATTTGGTTATGAGCATGGTAGCGATCAAGTATGCTACGTTCACTTAACTTTGGTACCATATATTCCATCAGCAAAAGAGTTAAAAACTAAGCCAACTCAACATTCAGTAAAAGAATTACAATCAATTGGGATTAGACCCAATATTCTCCTTTGTCGTGCTGATCGTGAAATTCCAGAGAGTGAACGTAAGAAAATAGCTTTATTTTGTAATATTAGAGATGAGGATGTGATCCCAGCTTTAGATGTTAAGAATATCTATGAAGCGCCAATTGCTTTGCACGCACATGGATTAGATACCCAAGTATTGAAATATTTCAAACTAGATTATGCTGAAAATATTGATTTAAGCAAATGGGAGAAGCTTATCCATACTGCTTATAATCTAAGTCATCTAAAAGAAGAAGTTTGCGTAGCGATCGTTGGCAAATATGTAAAGTTAAGCGATGCTTATAAGTCTTTAATCGAAGCATTGATTCATGCAAGCTTTGTTCATGAAGTTAAAGTTCACATCAAATGGGTTAATTCTAGAATCTTAACTGAAAAAAATATTGAAGATAAATTATCTGATGCACATGCTATTTTAGTACCGGGTGGATTTGGTAGCGAAGGCATTGAGGGAATGATCAAGGCTATTACTTATGCACGTGAACATAATATACCATATTTAGGTATTTGTTTAGGGATGCAGCTGGCGATTATTGAAGCCGCGCGTAATTTATGTGATATGCCAGATGCTTATTCAACGGAATTCCACCCAGATTGTGCTGATAAAGTGGTGGGTTTATTAACCGAATGGCGTAAAGGCGATAAAGTCGAAACTCGTTCTAGTGATGATGATCTAGGCGGCACTATGCGTCTTGGTAGTTATGAATGTAGATTAACTGCTAATACTAAAGCAGCAGAAATTTATGGTAAACAAATTATTCATGAGCGCCACCGTCATCGTTTTGAGGTTAATACTAATTATATACCACAGTTTGCTAAGCATGATATTATTTTTTCTGGTATGTCACCTGACGGCACTCTTCCTGAAGTGATGGAAAACACCAGTCATCCATGGTTTGTCGCGGTACAATTCCATCCAGAACTTAAATCAAGACCATTTGATCCACATCCTTTGTTCTGCTCATTTGTAAAAGCAGCGATGAAATATCAAAAGAAGCACGAAAATTTATAAAAATTGCTTGTGTTTTAGCAAAAACTCTTTAACTTGAGTAATACACGTTAAAGTGTATTACTTTCCTTAAAGCGCCCTTAGCTCAGCAGGATAGAGCAACAGATTTCTAATCTGTGGGTCAGGAGTTCGAATCTCTTAGGGCGCGCCAAGAAAATCAAGGGTTTCAGAAAATCAGAAAAAGCAGTAAAAAGCAAAAGTGACCAATAAGTGACCAACAGAACAAGTTTCAAATAGATGCAAAACTTGTAAGTTAATCTTAATTGTCCTATTCTGTATTTAGTGATAATAAATGCAATTTAATAAGAAATGACAGAATTTAAAA
>CANDYO010000151.1 GCA_947424995.1 Rickettsiales bacterium
TTAATATCAACATCTTCATCATCAGCAGTTTCAAAAGAATACCCCCCCACCTTAATAACTTGCATTAATTCTTTATTCTTAGTGAGAATGGAATTACTGTTATAATGGCATAAGTAAGGGATGAAATCAGATTCTCCGACCTCTTTATCAGCATATTTTTGCTTATCAGTAGTATATTTGAAGATTCGTAGCATTAACTGCCCCTATTAACCATTATAATATGCTAGCGCATGTCGTATGAATTGGCGCCATGATAAAATTTATTAACGCATTTATTGCATTTTTGCATTTTAAGCATAAATAATTCAATAAACAGAGGTTCTTTAGCGCAAATTATATAACCAATAAAATGAAAAATGACTAATGCTATCATGGCCCGTAAATCACTGGACATAATAAAGTAACCAAGACAGCCTAAGGCATTAAAAATAACAAACATCTGACTAACACCAAATAGCAAAGTTGGCCTAGTTAACCCAACAAACAATGGGTCTAATTTAAGCCTTCCACCCTCTTCCATAACCATCTCCTAACGTTAATTTTCTTAAAATCTCTACTAAGAGTGTAATCATACCTAAAATTACCTAACTTTTCATTAAGAATTTTGAGAAATATGAATTTTAGCTTATTTTAAGCTATTGCTGTGATTATAAATGGAATTTTACCAATTGCTTAGCAACCTGAGTGTAAGCGGAAAACTCTTTTTCTTGTTGTAAACTGAGCCCCTTATCGCTAAATTCGCTAATCTTCGGAAAGATAGGTACTTGCCCTAATAAATTCAGACCGAGATCTGTAGCTGTCTTATTAGTTAAATTAGCTCCGAATATATAATGGATCGTATTATTCATATCAGTAAAATAACTCATGTTTTCAACGATTCCGATGATAGGAATACTTGTTTTAGTAAAGAAACTGATCGATTTTTTAACCATACTTAGAGAAATATGCTGAGGAGTACTAAGCAACACCACTCCATCTATAATAAAATTTTCAGCTAACGAAAGATAAATATCTCCAGTACCCGGAGGCATATCAATAATTAGATAGTCTAGCTGCGGCCATTTAACCCCTATTAATAACTGATAAAGCGCCTTACTTACCATTGGACCGCGCCATATAGTCGCTTGGCTCTCATTAATCAAATAGCCGATTGAAATAGAGTAGAGCCCATGCTTTTTAATTGGCAGCATTTTACCTTCACTAACTTCTGGAGTTTGATTAATCCCTAATAATTTTGGAATAGTCGGACCATAAATATCTGCATCAACAATACCAACAGCATAACCCATATCGGACAAAGCCAGAGCTACATTCATTGCTGTAGTAGATTTACCTACCCCCCCCTTTGCCGAAGCAAATAATATAATTTTTTGAACATTAGGGATTTTATACTTTACTTTAGCTGGCTGCAAAGGTTTTGATAAAAGCTTTTTACTACTGAAAATAACTCTAATATCTTTTAGAACTTTGAACTCTGCTCTTAATGAACTTTGGATTTGATCGTCAATATATTGTTGATCGATTACCATCTCTTCTGGAAATTCTATTATTAAGTTGAGAATACCATCTTTAATTGCTAAAGATGAAAGCATTCCAGCTTCTACGATATTTTTGTCGCTATCATTAATATAAACTTTCTCTAAAGCTGTTTTTATTAATTGATTATTAAGATTATTATTAGACATATTCTTGAAAATTATTTATTGTATGTTAAATTATTTTAGTCAGTTGACTAGTATTACAATTATAATAGGTAATCTTATGGTATGGGGCAATGAAAATAATCGTAACAAATCTCCTTGGGACGATGAGCAGCAAGAAAAACCAAAATCTACTACTCCACAACCTAATATTGAAGACTTATTTCGTCGCAGTCAATCATCTTTCAATGATGCCTTTTGTAAATTCAAAGGTGGCAACCATTCAGGTAACGGAAAATTTCTAATAATTATTTTAGGGTTATTATTCATAGTCTGGATGGCTACCGGCTTTTATGTAGTGGATGAGGGTGAACAAGCATTAGTTATTCGATTTGGCAAATATGAACGCACCGCTAATACTGGATTAAATTACCATTTACCTAATCCCATTGAATATATCATCAAAGAAAAGGTTGAAACCTTACGTAAAGATGAGATAGGTTTCCGCAGTGGAAGTGGAAGCAATGGTAAAGATAGTTATGGAGATAATGCTAATCCCGTTTCAGTAAATAATGTAATGCAAGAAAGCTTAATGTTAACTGGAGACGAAAACATTGTTGACATTAATTTCATAGTTCAATGGAAAATTTCTAATTTAATAGCTTACGTTTTTAATATTTACAACACCCGTGAAACAGTTAGAAGTGTTGCTGAAAGCGCTATGCGTGAAGTTATTGGTAACACCGGAATTGATAAGGCCGTAATGGATGGTCGTTCATTAATCGAACAAGAAGCTAAAACCTTAACTCAAAAAATTCTCGATTCTTATCAATCAGGTGTAGAAATAACTGCTTTAAAATTACTTAAATCTGATCCACCCGCTGAAGTTATTGATGCTTTTCGCGATGTTCAAACAGCTAAAACCGATAAAGAGAGAAAAATAAACCAGGCTTTTGCCTTCCATAATGAAGTAATACCTAAAGCACGGGGAGAAGCAGCAAAAATCACCTTAGAGAGCGAAGGTTATAAAAAAGAAATAGTTGAGCGCGCAAAAGGTGAAGCCGGCAGATTTGATCTAATTTACGCTCAATATAAAATGGCTAAAGATATAACCAAAGAAAGGCTATATTTAGAAGCAATGGAAGAAATTCTTCAAGGAATGGACAAGATTATTATCGATAACCAGAAAAACTCTGGAGTCGTACCTTACCTTCCTCTAACTCAATTAGATAAAGGTAAATAATTATGCATAGAAACGTAATTTATATCATCTTATTTTTTGCTGCAATATTAGTTGTATCTAACACGGTTTTTATTGTCCAGCAACGCCAACAAGCTCTAGTTTTTCAATTTGGAGAAGTAGTTGAAACAATTAAAGATCCAGGCCTATCTTTTAAATTGCCGTTCATTCAATCCGTTGATTTCTTCGATTTAAGACTGTTAAATTTTATTGCTGAAGGGCAAGAAGTAGTAGCTTCCGATCAAAAACGTTTAATTGTCAGCGCTTTCGCTAAATATAAAATTGAAAATCCTCTTGAATTTTATAAAGCCGTACAAAATGAAGCTGGAGCTAAATCTAAATTAAATGCTATTTTAGAATCTTCGATGCGTCAAATTATCGGTATGTATCCTTTATCCGCGCTCTTGTCTGATCAAAGAGTTCAAATTATGAAAGAAATACAAGCAGCTTTCGCTCAAGAAGCCGAACGTTTCGGGATAAAAATTATTGACGTACGTATCTTAAGAGCTGATTTGCCAAAAGCTAATAGCCAAGCAATCAATGAAAGATTGCAAGCTTATTACGAAAAACAAGCTAGAGAATCTAGAGCTGAAGGAGAAGAAGAAGCTCAAAGGATTAAAGCCAGCGCTGAAAGAGATCAAAAAGTTATTATCGCTGAAGCACAAAATCTTGCTCAAATTATGCGTGGCCAAGGCGACGCAGAAGCAGCTAAAATTTCTGCTGAGGCTTATTCTAAAGACCCTAGCTTTTTTGAGTTTTACAGAACAATGCAAGTTTATAAGAACACTCTTAATAAGGACGATACCAGAATGATACTATCACCTGATAGTAAATTCTTTAGATTTTTAAATGGTGACTAGTGAATGTTATTAAACAAACAAAATCTATCATTTTTTATTGTGCTATTTGGTTTATTTAGTTCAGGTATAGCAAACGCTAGTATTTTTACTGATACTTCGTCATGTTGCGATATTACATTTGGACCAAATGGCAAAATATCGATTGGTAGAAACTACGATTCTACCAGCATGGGTTCTTTAAAATCGACATTAATTGGCGATAATCTTATAAACAAAAAATTGAAACAACCCTACAAGAAAAAATACAGTACATCAAAAATGCCGGACTATAAACAAGCTACAAAACCTCTTTACAATGATCGCTTAAAAATAACTGAAACTTTTAAAGACGATGATACAAATGATGAAGTCTTTGAATTTTATCCATCCATCCAAGATAATGACTTTAGCAAAGATGCCAAAACGAAAGATTCTAATAAGCAGCTGTATAATTTTTAATTCAACCTGGTAATTAATTATGTTAATAAGAATAAAAAATTTATTATTATACCTAATAATATTTAGTTTTACTAATATAGCTAGCGCTTCTGTTTGTAGAGATAGCTATGCTGATATAGTTGCTCCATTAATTCCAGCAGTAGTTAATATTTCTACCATTCAAAAGTCTACGAGCTTGCAACCAGAACAATTTTCACCTTTTCCAGAAAATTCACCATTTGAAGAATTTAATAAATTTTTTGAACAATACGGCCAAATGCCTGACACAGAAGAAGATGAAGAGAGCCGAGATGAAGCAAAGCCTACATCCGCTGGGTCTGGGTTTATTATCTCTGCTGAAGGGCATATAGTAACCAATTACCACGTTGTGGATCAAGCAGAAACAATTACAGTTATTTTAAGCAACGATCAAAAACTAGACGCTAAATTAATAGGTTATGATAATCGTACTGATCTTGCTTTACTTAAAGTAGAATCTAAAACTCCATTACCTTTTGTAAAATTTGGTAATTCAGATGAAAGCAGAGTAGGAGATTTTATTATAGCTATTGGTAATCCATTTGGCTTAGGCAGTACTGTTACTTCAGGAATTATTTCAGCCCAAGCAAGAGACATTCATACTAATTCTGGTAATCTTATTGATAATTTTATCCAAACC
>CANDYO010000152.1 GCA_947424995.1 Rickettsiales bacterium
AGCTATGGCTAAATTGATAGACTCTTTGTTGTTCGGTGAGCAATAAAGATTCAAATTCTGGATGCTCATCACTTAATCTTTTACTCATCAATGATTTGCGCATATCTCCACTTAAGTTTAAGAATAAACTAAGATAATCTTGCGAAAGCATTATTTGTAGTTTTACTGGATAATTTAAAAATAGAGTTAGCTTGTTGGCTCTATCAATATCACTTTTTCCACCAGTATTGAGTAATTTTATATGAGCGCTGTTAATCAGAATCTTGCTGATAAATTCATTTACTAGCTTATCTTCATCGTCTGAAATATTTAAGTCTAATTGACTATTAACAGTAAAATAATGATCAAGCTTTTCGCGATTGGAAATTATTTCAGCTAATAACTCTTGAAGGGAATATTCTTTCATGTGCCAGCTTAAATAGCTGATTGCTTTATTGGCCTGTGGATATTCCGTTATTGAAGTTAAAAGAATATTCTTAGCTTGCTCAATAAATTCAGTAATTTTTCCATCTGTTAATAGAGTAAAATTTAGATTAACACCAGCTTCGAAAGGAAATTTGATTAGTAATTGCTGACAAAAAGCATGAATGGTTTGAATATTTAGGGCTTCAGTTGCATCAACGAATTCAGCGAATAGAATGCGAGCTTTATGTTCTAGTTCTGGAGTGACGCTATCAAAACCTAGATCTTTTAGTTCTTGTAATAATTTTTCTTGGCTACAAGTAGCAAATTCAGCTAATTTCTGGTTAATTCGATTAAGTATTTCAGCGGCGGCAGCTTTGGTAAAAGTTAAGCATAAAATTTTATGGGGCTTTACTTGAGCGAGTAAGAGATTTAATAAGCGATCAATCAAAGTTTTTGTTTTTCCGGTTCCAGCTGAGGCGGAAACAAAAGCAGAAAATTGAGGAAGAATAGCTTTCAAACGCATATAAGTAGATTATTGCCAGAATGTTTTTAATTCTATATTACTAGGTTCAAGATTAGACCAAGACTCTATACTGGCCTGATACAAAGCTATATTTGCTGGATCAAAACCTTGGAGTATATCCGAATAAAGGAGAGAATTTTCATTAGTTAAAAAAATAGCTAAGTGAGAAATAGCAGGGTTATGATTTACTAATAATATATTTCGATATTTATTATCCAGTTCACGGATATATTGGAATAATTGATTTACTGAAGCATGATATAGCTCATCGCTATAATTTATCTCTATATTGTCTATTTTTAAGTTTGCTAAAATATTTTGAATAGTTTGTTGAGTTCTAAGAGCGCTAGAACATAAAATAAGATCAACATCATTGATATATTCTTTTAAAATTTCAGCAGCTTTTTGACATTCTGTAATACCTTCTTCACTTAAAGGACGATTAAAGTCATCTTCATTATCATTGATAGCATTAGCATGACGGAGAAGAAATAAGTTTTTCAGAAATAACCTCTTGAAGTAAAAAAATTGAGAGTGGAGCCACCATAGGACCGTTGGTTTAAACAATCCACACGTAGACTGGTATGTTAATGTGGACACCATATGAGTAAAGCCACGGCCAACTCAGGGATAGCATCCTGTTGTAGACTTATTGCCCCTGGGAACTTTGTAACCTAACGAATCCAGCAGAAAACCACTCTCATATATAATACTATATGAGTTATAGCTTCTTTGCAAGGATATCTATCCGATCTGCTATTAAATCAATATCTTTGTCAATAGATAAATCAACTGATTTAGTAGATGGATTCTG
Source organism: Rickettsiales bacterium (assembly GCA_947424995.1). Lineage (GTDB taxonomy): Bacteria > Pseudomonadota > Alphaproteobacteria > Rickettsiales > CANDYO01 > CANDYO01. Next base: position 1,743 of record CANDYO010000152.1, read on the forward strand.
CTGCAGAAAATCTTGAAGACTATCTTCAAGAGTTAAAGCAGTAAGCACCATCAACATTGCCTCATTAGCGCCTTTGAATATGCGAGCGTTATCCTGAAGACGTTTGTCTAATTTACTAGCAAGCTCTAATAGTTTTTTTTCTTCGCCTTCACCACAAGCTATTTGGTAATCACGATTTAGAATTTTTATTATTGGCATTTTGCTTCTTAAAATAATCCTCAATAATTTGAATTGAATTATTGAGTTCGTTAATAACATCTTGACTGGTTTCTTTTAAAAGCTGGTATTCTTGTCGGCTTTTTTCTAATTCTTCTTTAAGGGTAGCATTTTCCAGAAGTAGTTGCTCTGAATTTTTGCTATGCTCATTATTAGTGCTTGCAGGTACGCTTAAGCGCTGCGCAATTATTTGTTCAAGATTTTGCACCGATAAATTTAAGCGCTGCATACTATTATTCATTAATGTAATCCTTTAAAAATCTGATACCCGACCTTTCACTTCCCATTCAGGAGTATCAACTCCATATCGAGTGGGTTCTAAGCCTTTTGGTCCGCCAAACTCCTGCTCTTTTTTAGCTTTAAGAAGAGGGGTGGTTTTATTAGCGTTGTCTTCTATTGGTTTTCTGTTAATATCGGTCATAAATTACCTATTTATTTAGTTTTTATATGAAATATCATCAGATGACAAGGTTATTTGTACCTTATTCGTTACAAAGTGAAATGATTATATTATCAACGCTTGCAGATGTCCATTATTTGATTAAGGTAATGCGCAAAAAGATAGGTGACCAGTTGTTAATTTTTAATCAACAAGATGGTGAATATGTAGTTGAGATTGCTGAAATAACTAATAAAAGCTTAGTTTTTAAGCGACTTAAGCAAACTAAAATTTATCAAAAAACTAGGGAAGTAAATTTAATTTTTGCGCCAATAAAACAAGCAAGAATGAGTTTTTTATTAGAAAAAGCAACAGAGCTTGGGGTTAATAAACTGATTTCTGTGCAAACTAAGCATTCGGTAGTAGATAAAATTAATTTGACTAAATGGCAGATTTATTTGAAGGAAGCTGCTGAGCAATGTGGTAGATTAGATTTGCCGGAGATAGAAGAATTGCAGAGTTTTAATAAATTTATTGAGCAATGGCCAATAGATCAAACAATTATTTTATGCAATGAAACAGAGCAGGCTTTGCCTTTGGTTAGATATTTACAAGCTAGTTCTAGTAATGAAGTGGTTAATTTAATGATTGGCCCGGAAGGCGGCTTTTCTAGCGAAGAATTATTAATTTTAGAGAAGAAATCATTTGTTCATTCTGTTCACCTTGGACCCAGAATTTTACGCGCTGAAACAGCTGCTATAGCAGCTTTAGCTTTAGCACAAGGGTTGTTAGAACAAGCCTTATTGCTGAATAAACACTAAGCGCGTCATCCCTGGCAAGCCACGAAGTGGCTTAGACCGGGGATATCAGGAGTTTTATTTCTTGATAAGATCCCCGATCTCGGACTTCGTCCTCATTAGGGGTGACGCGGGAAACGTTATTAGAGGATTTTTGATTATGAGTTTAGATATACCGGCTGAAAAGCAAGTGGTAATTAATGCAATAAGAGCAAAGCATAATGTATGCGTAACTGGTGCTGCTGGCACTGGAAAGTCTTTCTTGCTTAAAATGATTCGAGATCATTTTCCGTTTGTTCATGTTACCGCTAGTACTGGAGTGGCGGCAGTGAATGTTGAAGGGGTAACTATTCATTCTTGGGCGGCAATTGGTAATGGTTCGTTGCCTGTAGAAGAGATAGCTCGCTTTATTAATTCTGGGCCAGGGACAAAAATAAGAAGACAGCTTAAAAAGGCTAAATTACTAGCTATTGATGAAATTTCAATGATTTCAGCAGCAACATTTAATTTGCTCAATCAAGTATTTCAAGCTGTTAGACAAAATGAGCAGCCTTTTGGTGGAATCCAGTTGGTAGTATTGGGTGATTTTTTTCAATTACCACCAGTTAGTAAGGATCAGCAAGTGGAATTTTGTTTTTCCTCTACCACTTGGGAGGAAGCTGAGTTTAAAGTTTTTGAGTTGACTGAAATATTTCGTCAATCTGATCTTAGATTTATTCAATTACTTAATAATATTCGCCATGCGGCCCTAAATGAGCAAGATGTTGAATTATTGTTTAATCGCCAAAGCCTTAGCCTACCAGATGATTTAACCCCAACCATATTAGTTACTCATAATTATCAAGCTGACAAAATCAATATTGAAAAATTAAACGAAATTGCCGGTGAAGAAGTTATCTTTAAAATGAGTGCAACTGGTAGAGATAATACAGTAGCTTTCCTTAAGAAAAATTGTTTAGCCCCTGAACAACTGGTTTTAAAAAGTGGGGCTCAGGTGATGATGCTAAAAAATACTTTGCAAAAGCAAGGAATTATCAATGGGTCAATAGGAATAGTAACTGGCTTGACTAAGAATAAATTCCCCATTGTAAAATTTCGTAATGGCGAAGTTTGTATGATAACTCCTGAAGAATGGAGCATTGAAGTATTTAATGAAACCACTCAAGAGATTGAAGTCACTGGAGCAATTCAGCAAGTTCCTCTAGTGCTTGCTTGGGCAATTACCATCCATAAGTCACAAGGGATGACTCTTGAAACTGTGTTATGTGATTTATCGCATATATTTGCAGAAGGCCAAGCTTATGTAGCTCTCTCTAGGGTTAAGTCTTTAGAAGGTTTGTACATCAAGGGTTTTAAACCATCTTCACTTAAGGTTAGTCCTAGAGTTAGAGAATTTTACGCAACTAATAATCACTAATAACGCTGATTTTTAATCAATTATTAACCAAATCTATGCTAATATATTTCATGGTTTAATTAAGAGACAATGAGAATAAGAGAATAAAAATGGCAGTTGACATTAACGATCCTAATATGAAAAATGTAATGAATTATGTAAATGATAGGATTAAAAAGCAAAATTTACGTGGTATAAATCTATTTCGTGCAGCTGAAACGCAACCTGGATTGGTTGAGGAAAGCAATAAAACGCAGTCAACAGAAGTAGATAAAATACGTCAAAAGGTGCAAAA
>CANDYO010000153.1 GCA_947424995.1 Rickettsiales bacterium
AAGCATACTTATATCATAAAAAATCTTCACGTAATACATGATTGAATATCTACTTGCATTCTATTTTGAGTTGTGCTAGTGGTTAGTTACCATGAAATCAATTTAATTTTTTTAAAACTAAGAAAAATAATGATAGATAAAGAAAAATGCTACCAATTATGTAATAAGCGTAATATTGATTGAATTCTTTAAAGCTTATTATAACTAAAGTTATTTTAAATCATTCTGTTTTTACTTTAATTAAGTTATGTTTGAATTAGTTTTAAAGTAATTAGGTTATATGTACGAAAGTGTAAAGTAGTTGCTGCAAGCTCAATAAATCGTTAACTAGTTGTTTTAACATTGCGTTTTAGGAGGTCGTTAATGAAATCTATTTTTTACGAAAAAAGAAAACCAATTCAAGATGATTATGAAGCTTTAGTTATATCAAAGAAAAAAAAATTGGAATCAACGTCAACTACTAAATTGGTATTTAGTTTAATAATAGGCAGTATACTTGAATTTTTTGATTTCTCAGTATTTGCTTTCTCATTATCTAGATTAGCTGAGCTATTTTTTCCTAATTACGATCAAATTACTTCTTATATTTTAATTTTTTTAACTTTTGCAGTAGGATTTCTAGCTAGGCCAATAGGGGCGTTCATTTTTGGATATTTGGGTGATACTCGTGGAAGAAAGTATTCTTTTACGTTATCTCTTTTATTGATGGGTATGAGTAGTATTGCATTGGGTTTGTTGCCAACTTATTCTTCAATAGGATTATGGTCAACAGTTTTGCTCACGATATCACGATTCATTCAGGGGATTTGTATAGGAGGGGAATATACAGGAGCTTTGATAATAGTCGCTGAAAAAATTGCAGATAAAAATCACAGAGCTGTATGGAGTGGTATTATAAGTTCTTGTGGGATTTTAGGGTGGTTCTTTGGTTTGGGTGTTATTATGTTTTCTGATTTTTCCTTTCCAAATGAATGTAGCTGGAGAATCCCTTTTTTAATTGGAGGATTGACGGCTATAGTGGGGTTGTATTTAAGAAGATCTACAATAGTAGATGAAAAAATATTCAATTTATTGCCAGCGACTAATAGAATGGTTATAGAGAAAATTAAATTACCAAAAAAGGAAATTTTAGCTGTTTTTTGCATGGGAGCATTGATTGGAATATTATTTTATTCACAATTTGTATTCTTTAATAGCTTTCTGTTTTTTATTGGATTAGTCGATAAAGCGGTAGCTCATTCTATCACTTCATTTGGACTTTTTGTGTACATGATTGCATTACCATTTGCAGGCTATTTTGCTGACAAAACTATTCACATTAGGTTTATATTGTTTGTTCAGTTGTTGATTATGCTCTTTAGCCTTATTTTTTATAAATTATTTTTTTCTGGTGATCTTGTCGTAATGTATATTTTGCAAGCGATAGGAGCTATTATTTTAGCTTTTTTTGTAGCTCCTGCTACGTTTACAATGGTAGGAATGTTTAATCTAAAGATTAGGTATACTTGCGTTTCTGTCTCGTATAATTTGGGAGTATCTATTTTTGGAGGATTAACTCCAACAATTATGATGTTGATTTATAAATATACTAATAATACTGGTTATTTTGCATTTTATCTTTTTATAGCGGCTTTATTAAGTTTTATGTCGCTATATATTCTTAGAAAAAATGCTGAATTAGAAAAATTTATCTAAGAAAAACTATATAATACTTCATTGAGCAATGTTTGATTAATAGTTAATGATAATGATATAGCAAAACTATAGCATAAAAATTAAGTAAACCCTGCCTATGAGGTAAACATGCAGTGTAATAATGAACAGTTTTTGCGACATTATAATGCTAGTAATTTATCAAAGATATTTTTGAATATATGTGAACTTATTAAGAGTATTGTTTCTGATAAAGATATATATTATGTTAGGGTATACCAAGACAACTCCGTTAGCATCTTAACAACAAATACGAATTGGATGAATAACTGGATACATCATTTTAATAAATTTGATAATACTTTCTTCCAAGAAAAAATAAAAAAAGCTATAACTTCCATTTCCAGTATATACGGTGCCTGGCATTATGATAAGCTGGACGCTTTACTAGAGTTCAATCATCATTATCAAATAGATCAAGGTTTTGATATATATAAAAGAAAAAAAGATTATGTAGAGATTTGGGCTTTTTCTGGAAAAGCTGACATGCCTATGTTTCATGATTTTTGTATTAATAATATAAGTAAACTTGAAGAAATTACTGATTCATGTAGAGAGATAATAACAAAACAAGATGAATTATTCTTTACTGAAAGAGTTTTGCTTCCTATTAATATCTCTGCTGATTTTCAAAAACCTCTTCTAACTTATAGAGAAGTAGAATGTGCTCGTTTAATAATGCTTGGTAATACAGCAAAAGAAATAGCTCGTAACTTGAATATTGCGCCAAGAACCGCAGAGATTCATATAAATAACCTAAAGCAAAAATTAGATTGTAGTTACAAAACACAGCTTATTTTAAAATGTAAGCATTATAATATGTAACATGATCAACGAATTGGTGGTCATAATAATATATCTCAGAATTGACTTATATTTTGTAGTATAAAAATGGTAAAAACTATGAAAGATGCATTAAACTATTATCAAAGTATTTCTTCTATAATGAAAGATTTTTGTCAGCCATTAAATGATTATTTGGGTATTTCTCTTTTTCTTTACTTCAAAATATATGAAAATTCACGATATATATACTTATCTAATGATATAAATTTAACTCAACAATACATTACTACATTTTCTCAAGAAAATTTTTATTTTAGAGAGCAGCACTTTAGAGGGTACCTAAACAACAATAGCGTGTATACGCAGATTTTATGGCCAAATCATCCACAAAGTAAGTCTATGGAAATGTATATAAATAATGGATATTGGCATGGTTTAATTATAACCGAACAAGATGATAATAGTATTACTTTTTATGATTTTTTAGCTGATAAAAATAATTCCGGAATCAATGAGTTTTATGTGCAGCATTCTACAATACTTGAAAAATTTGTAGAGCATTTTAAGATCAAATTTACTGATAATATATTAACAAAATTACAAAAATATTTAGTGCTATATGAGAAAGGTAGTGATTTATCTTTACCTAATTTACCTAAAAATAAAATGGAGAGCAACTCTCAAAATATTCGAGCCTTTTTAAAGGCTACTGGTATAAATACTGGAGCAGCAATCAATGGAGAGTTTATTCACTTAACGGAAAGAGAAAGGCAATGTTTAAAATTAATGGATAGAGGCCATTCATCAAAAAGCATAAGCAGAGAGCTATTACTTTCACCTAGAACTATAGAAACTCATATTAATAATATTAAGCAAAAAACAGGCTATCATTATAAATATGATTTAATACAATTATATCGTAATTCACTGTAGGGGATATTTCAGATGGATGCTCCTCTGAAGGGTCGTTTTTTAGAGGGTTGATCTTAAGAATATTACCGTAATACAGTTATTAAAGTTATAAATATAATTTTTTTATATGGTTGAAAATTAAATGGTTGCTCTTTTTTAGCGAATCTATTAAAGTTAACTTTTGCTAACTAATCGATTAATAAAAGTTCAATCAATTAGTAAGGGGCTTGTTTTATAAGGATTAGTCTTATGAAAAATGAAAAAGTTTACGCTGCAGATAGAGCTCCTTGTTCTCGCTTTTCCCTAAAAGTATGTTTATCCATTGTTGGTATTACTGTTTTTTTATCATTATTAATTGCTATCGTAAATTATAGACTTCTTCGATTAGAAAAGAATTCTTTTATCAAAAAAGAAATAATAGCTATTGCAGAAGAAATTGATAATGATTTAATGCGGTTTAGTTCGATGCTTATCTTCATAGGTAACTACGTAGAGCAACATTCACTAGACTTTAAAAACGAATCTAATGCAACAATGTTGCTGAAACAATTCTATGTGAATCCAAATCAAGAGTATGAAGACAGCAAAATAATTTTTACTGATATCATTTGGTACAATGATGATATGCATAAAATTGTAATCAATAAGAATGGGAAAACGGATTTAGCAAGATATTTTCCCTCTGAAGGTTTTTACTTAAAAAAAGAGCATAACAATCCTTACTTAGTCTCTTTTTCCAAAATAGCTAATTCATTTAAAAGTGAAGAATTATACCTATTCTATGATGTATTAGATGCAAAGGAAATAAGGATGGGTACGTTAGTATTGCAGCTTAATTTTTCCAAGTGGTTAAGTTCTTTAAAAACTAAATTAAATAATTTAGGCTATTTATTGTTTTTAATGAATGATAATAATGAAATTGTTTTTTATACAAAAGATGATACTCAATCATTACCCGACGCTTTGTTTTTAAAAAATCAGTCTATTGACTATTTAGACCGTAGCTTTGTTAAAACTTTAAAATTGAATTTACATCCGTATTTTTTAACATTGGGATATAGTAAAAATCTATTTGATAGGGAATTAGCGCTTAAGGTTATGTTTCCTTTAATAGAATTATGGTGTTGTTCATTAGTATTTTTACTAGCATTTTATGTGTATCGATATCGTTTAAAGGAGGAAATATATTCTTCTTTTGAAAAAGATGTTAATAATCTAACTCTACAAAATCAGACCTGCACAAAAGAGAAGCTTAGCTTACTTTTAGAAAGGTCACAGCAAATTGAAGAGTATAATAAAGAGATAAAACAATGCAAAGAACTAATCTATGCTTATGATTCTAGTATAAGTGAAAAGAACAAGTTAGAGGTTGCTCTTCTGAATAGAATGGGATCCAAATTAAATGA